>CAIXPV010000070.1 GCA_903921405.1 uncultured Actinomycetes bacterium | reverse complement strand
TTCATCGAAGCTAGTCGGGCTATAACAACAGCAGAAAGCGCCATGACTATTGGAATTTTCCAATTTACTTGGCTCCATATTGCATGACGGGAAATAAAGGCAATGGTGAAGTTAAGTACGATAATCAGAAGCGATGTTCCTGCCGCTTTTGCCGGCGAATTCTTAAAGAAGAGGACAAGAATCGGAATCGCTAGAAAACCTCCACCTATGCCAAATAAACCAGTCATGGTGCCGATAATGATTGAGGTTATAAATAGCCAGAGAAATGGAACTTTTCTTTCACTTCCAACTACTGGCTTAACGAGCATTAAAGTTGCGGCAACAATCAGCACAAGAGCAAAGCCAGATTTAATGAATTGATCATTAAATTTATGCACGTTAGTTGAGAATCCAACATTTGCGACTGCACCAATAGCACTGATAGTAATAGCCTCTTTAATAAGAACATCTTTGCTCTTGAACTTAGGAATCAGGCCTGAAGTTGCAGCAGCTATCACAACTGCTATCGACGCAGTAGTTGCGTTGATAGCGGAGTAATCAAAAAAATAGATAAGAATCGGAACTGAGAGCATTGCTCCGCCTGCGCCTACGAATCCTAAAACTGAGCCAATGAAGACGCCGCTAGCGAGCGCTCCAAGTATTTCCATGGTCGCAATGATGGCGTAACAAACCCCCGCAGTTATTAACTACGGGGGTTAGTCACGGTATTTCTTAGAGGCTAAAGAATGCACCTGTAATGCTTGGACCAAAATCAGCACCTGCAGCAACTAGGGCGAAGATGATTAATGCTGCACCGGCAAGAGCTAAATCTTTGAAGAAGCCGATAGTTTCATTCTGTTTTGCAGTTGCATCAGTCTCTTTCCAGAATGCGTGCATCAAGAAAGCCGTTGGGATCAAGAAGATAGCGATAAGAAGTGCGCCTAGATCTGCATAGACACCAAACACGATATATAGGCCGCCTACAAGGATCATCAGACCCGAAACGATGACACCGAGTTTTGCAGCTGGAACTTTCTTGTACTTGGCATAGCCAGTCATTGCCTCAAGTTTTGTGAGGTGACTGAGACCCGAATTAATAAAGATCAGAGCAAATAGGATGCGGCCGATTACTAGTACTGCGTTCATGGAGCTCCTTAGGTGAGTAGGTGGATACAACGAGAAGGATAGTTGAAAGTTCAACTACTTCGTATCTCGACACGCTCACGAGCTTGCCTTTTGTCAGTCCTTGGGGCTATTTTTCGAACACCTGTTCGAATATCCACAGCCCGAAGGAGGCTTTGCTAGCGATGTCAGTCCCTCAGATTAATCCCGCACATGATGTAACTATCGATGGGGCTACAACGCCGATTGAATTTACTTTCAAAGGCCGACGCTTTCGCATCCATGCAGTTTTATCGAGATGGTGTGAAGCCGGGGGATGGTGGAATCGCATTAGCGATGGCAAGTATCGCCCCGATGATCAGGCACGTGCAGTCTGGCGTGTAGAGGCCGCACCCATTGGATCGCTCACAACATTTGAACTCGAACGCGACGAACTCAGCGGTCAGTGGATTATCAGATCGGTATGAGTTTTATACACCTCAACGTTGCAAGTGCGTATTCACTCAAATACGGCACGACCCAACCAAGTGATCTAGTAGCTCGTGCTGCAGAGTTTGAAATGCCTGCACTAGCGCTCACCGATCGTGATGGCTTGGCAGGGGCCGTTCGCTTTGCGCAGAGCTGTGTTCAGTTTGGTATCGCACCGATTATCGGAGTCAATCTCGGTATTGATATAGGTGGCGATAAAAACCGTATTACTTTATTGGCTCACAGTGATGGAGGATGGCGCTCGCTATGTCGCCTGCTGACTTCACTGACCATGGTTGCCGATAATCGGAATCCTGTTCTGACACTAGAATTCTTACAGCGCTTTAGCCATTACAGTTCAAATCTCTATGCCTTGCACGGGCCTGAATCACCTGTCGGCAGATTGCTAACGGATAACCATATAGATGCAGCTTTTACAACATTTAACATCACTCGCGATCTATTTGCTGGCAATGCCATTGAATGTATTTCACATTTAGCTGCAGGTCGCGGCCCACGTTCTACATCGCAAGCCGCTAAGTCATTAATTTTTGCACGTGATCATGACATCGATGCAGTTATTACAAATGCGGTTCGTATGCGAGATCGCACCGATGGGCCAGTTGCCGATGTTTTAGATTGCGCTCGTCAATTAGTACCGCTGCATCCACGCCATGTTGAACGCAGCAATGCCGAAGGCTTTTTAAAATCCGGTGACGAGATGATCGCCTTAGCTGCTGAAATCGCACGCGCAGCGGGGGAGCGCACACCACGAGAACTATTGGCGACAACTAGAGCATGGGCCGAGCGCGCTCTGTTATCGCCTGCACGCGATATTGGATTAGGCGGGGCGCACTTACCCGAACCCCACGTTGTCGGCGCCGAATCAGCGCATCAGATGCGCACGCTTTTGCGCACGCGCAGTGAGGCCGGTATCAACTGGCGCTATAGCGATTCTAAGAGCATTAAGCAGGCACGCATGCGTTTAGATGATGAACTAGCAACGGTTGCAACACTTGGCTTTGAATCCTATTTTTTAACCGTTGCCGATATTTGTGACATGGCACGAAATGCGGGTATTCGTGTTGCCGCGCGCGGCAGCGGAGCCGGTTCATTAATCTGTCACTTGCTTGGAATCTCTGGTGTTGAACCAATGCAGCATGGTCTATTGATGGAGCGTTTTTGTTCACCGTTGCGCAGGGCTTTGCCTGATATCGATATCGATGTTGAATCGCACCGTCGCCTTGAAATTTATGACATGGTCTTTAAGCGTTACGGTGATACAAACTGGGATAGCTCTAATAATCAATCACGATGTGCCACTGTTGCAATGGTTGATACCTATCGTGCCAGGCATGCAATTCGTGATGCAGGAGCAGCCCTTGGCTTACCAGCGATGGAGATTGATTTACTGGCCAAATCAATGCCACATGTGCGCGCGCGCAATATTTCTAGCGCTCTTGAAAACCTGCCCGAACTCAAATCTCTTAATATCTCTGCGCCTTTGACGGCTATGACTATCGCTCTTGCCGAACGCCTTGATGGTCTTCCTAGACATTTAGCGATGCATCCATGCGCCATTGTTTTATCTGATGGAGGCCTGCTCGATCGCACTCCGCTCATGGCTAGCGCAAGCGGTTACCCCATGGTGGTCTTTGATAAAGATGACGTTGAAGCTATCGGTTTATTAAAGTTAGATGTTTTAGGTGTACGCATGCAGTCGGCAATTTCATATGCACTGACTGAAATTGAACGCGCACAGGATACAAAAGTAGATATCGATACAGTGCCTTTAGATGATTCTGCAACGTATGAGTTAATTCAATCAACACGTACTCTGGGGATGTTTCAGATAGAGAGTCCGGGTCAACGCGAATTAGTAGGAAAACTAGAGCCTAAAACATTCACCGATTTAATTATCGATATCTCCCTATTTAGACCTGGCCCAGTTAAAGGCGACATGATTACGCCATTTTTAAAGGCCCGTCACGGGTGGAGCCCAGCCCAGGTTATTCACCCTGATCTGCATGAGATTTTGCGTGATACAGAAGGAGTTGTTGTCTTTCACGAACAGGTCATTGAAATCATTGCCCAGATGACTGGTGCATCCCTAGCTAGCGCCGATGAAAAACGTCGCGCATTAGGGGACAAAGTTGGCCAGCAAGAAGTATGTGATTGGTTTTTTCCGACAGCAACTGCACAAGGCTATGAGCTTGCAGTTATTACCAAGATCTGGGATCTACTGCGCGCCTTTGCATCCTTTGGTTTTTGTAAAGCACATGCTGCAGCCTTTGCGCTGCCTACATATCAATCGGCCTGGCTTAAAACACATTATCCTGCAGCTTTTTTAGCGGGAGTTCTTACGCACGATCCTGGTATGTATCCCAAGCGTTTGATCGTTGACGAGGTACGCCACATGGGAATCGCCATTGCTCCCTTAGATATTAATGAATCAGATTCGCTCTATCGCGTTGAAGAAAGAGGCGCTGCGATTCGCATAGCGTTATCGACGATTGCAAAGATCAGTGATGGTGAAGTTACATCTATTATTGCTGGGCGTCCCTATGTGGACTTAGCTGATTTTGTTCACCGTTCAGGAAGTAGTGCCCCAGTAACGGAGAGTGCGATTTTGACCGGTGCATTTGATCGCCTGCACACCGACGTTAATCGTCGCGACCTGTTATTACATTTCTCTGATCTGCAGCGCTCTGCGGGTAAGGCCATCTCTGGTGCACAGATGAACTTAGCTTTTCCAGCCCCTGCTCTGATCAGTAGCGGTCTACCTGATATGAACTCAGCTGAAATCGTGCGCCATGAAATAGAGCGCTTAGGTATCGATATGTCGGCGCACTTAATTGAGTTCTATAGCGACTTCCTAAATGCAATCGGCGCGGTGAGATCGTCACAGTTATTAGCCCAGCGTTCTAACTCCAGCGTTCTTGTAGCCGGCATCAAGGTTGCACTGCAGACTCCGCCAGTGCGTTCGGGAAAGCGCGTTATTTTTCTAACCCTCGATGATGGATATGGCTGCAGTGACTCGGCATTTTTCACCGACGTTCAAGGCGATTACGCCAGCACGCTGTATTCGACATCCCTGCTACTAGTTAGAGGCCAAACCCGCCGCACGGGTGCGCGTGGGATTTCAATCCGTGGAACCGGCGCGTGGGATTTACGCGCGGCATATGAAAGTTGGCGAGCTAAAGAAAGTACGCTGGCAATATGACAACGGCCTCAATCCTTCATGTGGATATGGATGCATTCTTTGCATCTGTGGCCGAACGAGACAACCCTGAACTCAAAGGCAAAGCAGTTGTTATTGGAATGGGTGTACGAGGAGTTGTATCGGCAGCAAATTACGAGGCTCGCAAATTTGGAATCCATGCGGCAATGCCAGTAGGACGTGCACGGCGATTGGCACCACATGCGATTTTCCTTCCCGTTGATATGGCTAGATATCAAGAGGTATCAAGTCACATCATGGAGATCTTTGAAAGTTTTACGCCATGGGTCGAACCCATCTCACTTGACGAGGCTTTCTTAGATGTCAGTGGCGTGCAACGATTATTAGGCACTCCGCGCGAAATCGCTACTGCTATTCGTGCCAAGATTGAATCTCAAGAGGGAATAACATGCTCGGTTGGAATCGCACCATCAAAGTTCATTGCAAAACTTGCATCCCAACACTGTAAGCCAAATGGAATGTTAGAGATCACTGCCGACCGCATTCTAACTTTCTTGCATCCATTACCAATTAAAGCCATGTGGGGAGTCGGACCAAAGACTGCCGAAACATTAGAGCGCTTAGGGCTTCGCACAATTGAAGACATCGCCAATCTGCCTCGAACAACTCTGATTCGCGCATTAGGGGAAGCAAGCGGTGCATCGTTATATGAATTGGCATGGGGTCGGGACTACCGAGATGTATCACCTCAAGATGCAGAAAAAAGTATTAGTGCCGCCGAAACCTTTCCGCAAGATTTAGATGATCCAACTCAGATTCTGACTGAGTTCTTGCGATTAACGGAACGCGCATCAGCTAGGTTGCGCGATAAAGATTTATTTGCAAAGACAGTCTCCATCAAAGTGCGCTTTGCAGATTTCTCGACTATTAATAGATCTAAGACTCTCTCACTTCCTGTGGAGGGAACCCATGAAATCTATGAAGTCGTTAAAGGGCTCTACCAAGCGTTAAAGATCGACAGGGCGCGACTTCGTTTGGTGGGCGTGAGTCTTGAGAATCTAAGCAGTGGGGCACCAGAACAGATGGTCCTGGGTGCACGTGAGAGCGGTTGGAGACAGGCCGACGGGGCTATAGATAGAGCCAGAGAGCGCTTTGGCGCTGGAAGTGTGCGTCCAGCCCGTCTGATTAAGCCGACCGAGCAGGAGTAGCAGCCCAGCAGTGGCGTGGGCGAATAAAATCTTCTACTATTTGTCTATGCCTTTGTCAGATCATGAGAAGCGAATGCTCCAAGAGATGGAGGCTGCCCTCTTAACCGAGGATCCACGCCTGTTTTCAGCACTCTCTGGCACAGGTCCCTCACCTAAGCGACCACGATTATTGGCCTCACTTGGCTTAGTTCTCATGGGGATTACAGTTCTATTTACGGGCCTTGTCGCAAAGCTAACCCCAGTAGGAGTCCTTGGCTTTGCTATTGCCTTGGCTGGGATCATCCTTGCACTCTCATCCTTTGGCACCAGTTCGCCTCGATCGGCTACCAAAGGCGCTCGCAAGAGCAAGGGCTTACATACCAAGCTGCAATCTCGTTGGGATGAGCGCAATAACCAGTAATTTCTAGCGAGTCTGACTCTTTGAGGACCTGTAACAGGGTCCTTTTTTTATGCCCACACAATGGGGGGAGAGTGGGTGGAAAAGGGTAAAAAGTGGCGAAAGGTGGTTGAAAAAGGAGGAAAGTGGAGTAAAGTGGGGAACTAAGCCGAGGATCCACACGGCTGGCGAACCTGGGGAAGGGGGCGCTAAAAAATGTTTCTTGGCACCCACGAACCGCGCCTTGATGAAAAAGGCCGTCTCATTCTTCCTGCGAAATTTCGCGAAGAGTTAGCGTCAGGTTTAGTAATAACTAAAGGACAAGAACGTTGCCTTTATGTTTTTCCAACAAATGAATTCACTGTTATTACAGAGACGCTAAAACAAGCGCCAGTCACTGCAAAATCAGCACGCGATTACAGCCGTGTGATGTTTGCCGGTGCACACGATGAAATTCCAGATCGTCAAGGTCGCATAACGATTCCACAAGGTCTTCGTACATATGCAGGATTAGAAAAAGATTGCGTTGTTATTGGCGCAAATACTCGCGTTGAAATTTGGGATGCAACTTCTTGGAATGAATATTTAGCAGATCGCGAAAAGAGTTTTGCTGATGTTTCAGAGGAGGTCTTTCCAGGACTGTTCTAAATGACTCTCATCTGTGGCCACCGCCGACCCTTCGAACGTATCGGCGCCCCTTCCCCGGCGCCGCTACTAAATAGATCCGTCGGCCGGCGGTGACCAGAGATGAGAGTTGAAGTAAAAAAAATTGAAGTTTTTCAATATTGAAAGGGGGAGAAATGACAAGTACGCATATTTCAGTGATGCGAGATCGATGCATCGAGCTTCTTGCTCCCGCAATTAATTCATGCGATAAACCCGTAGTTGTCGATGCAACCCTTGGCTTAGGCGGGCATACAGAGGCGTTACTTCAACAATTCCCTCAGCTCACTGTTATTGGAATTGATCGTGACCGCGATGCACTTGAACGCGCAACTGATCGCTTGACTCCTTTTGCAGATCGCTTCCATGGGGCGCATTCAACATTTGATTCAATCGATGCGATTGTAAGATCGTTTGGATATAGCACTATCGCAGGAGCGTTATTTGATTTAGGTGTTTCATCGATGCAACTCGACCAGGCAGATCGAGGATTTTCATATTCACAAGATGCGCCTCTAGATATGCGAATGGATCGGACACAAACACTTACTGCCGCTGAAATTGTTAACACATATGAGCCTGGTCAGTTAGTTCGAATTTTACGAACCTATGGCGAAGAGAAATTTGCCACACGGGTAGTTGAATCAATTGTAAAAGCGCGCTCAATCGCGCCATTGAACTCAACTGTTGCCTTAGCAACCTTAGTAAAAGCAGCTATTCCGGCAGCTACACGTCGCACAGGTGGAAATCCTGCTAAACGTACTTTTCAGGCTCTACGAATCGAAACAAATGATGAGCTGGGCGCAATTACACGTGCTCTACCGGCTGCGCTCAAACTTCTAAGTGTTGGCGGACGTTTGGTAGTTATGTCATTTCAATCTCTGGAAGATCGCATTGTTAAAGAGCTTTTTACTGCATCAACAACTTCAGGGACTCCACGCGACCTCCCATTTGAACTCCCAGAGTTAGCCGCAAAGTTTGCTCTTGTTATTCGTGGCAGTGAAACGCCATCCAACGAGGAACTAGAAGAAAACTCACGTTCTGCATCAGTTCGACTTCGTGCAATTGAAAGGGTGGCCGCATAATGGCTATGACCGCATTCGCTCCAGCAATTGCTCGCTCGCGAGAAATTATTGCCGAGAAATCTTCACAAGTAGCACTTAAACTCGTGCCAGATATTTCAGAGGGCAAGCAGGCTAATCGTAAGTTCTTCGCCACCTTTGTATCTTTCGCCGGAATATCGGGTCTTCTCTTTTTACTATTTATTAACACGCTATTGGCCCAGGATGCATTTACGCTTACCCATCTCAAGCTTCAAGCAAAGATGGTAAGTGACGAACGCGAGGCAATTGCGCGCCAAATCGACAAGCAATCTTCACCGGAGGCTTTAGCTAAAGCAGCCGTCCGACTTGGGATGAAGCCTTCAGAGACTCCAACCTTTCTTAATGTAGACGAAGCATTAACTCCACAGACGAGTCCGACAAATGGGTAATTTTGCAATTGCGCACAATCGAATCAGATTATTGATTTTGTTAGTTGCCGTTGCAATGCTTATTTTTGGAGTTCGTCTAGTTCAAGTTCAAGCGGTACAAGCGGCAGATTACAGAGCACGGGCTGTAACTGAGATGGAAAATACTCGTTCATTGTTGGCTCCACGAGGAGAGATCACCGACGTCAATGGAGTTGCTTTTGCTAGAAGTGTCGCTGCCACCAGTATCGTCGTAGATCAAACACAAATCTCTAATCCAGTTCGGACAGCAAATTTCGTCGCACCAATACTTGGACTACCGGTTGCTGAAGTCAAAGCTAGTATTACCGGAACAAGAAAATGGAATATGGTTTTTCAAAATGCCAAGCCCGCAAAGTGGCAGGAGCTAAGCACGGCAATCGCACAATACAATCTTCAATATCCGGCAATGAGTCCGGATCGAATCATTGGCTTCTTCCCCGAACGCAGCTATGTGCGCGAATATCCATCAGGTTCATTAATCGCATCCTTAGTTGGTTTCGTTAACCATGATGGCAAAGGCGCAACGGGTTTGGAATCGAGCATGAACTCAGTGATCTCTGGGGTCGATGGTCAGTACTCGTATGCAAATGGTTATGGTGCCGAAATTCCAGGATCTCAATCAGAGATTATTCCTGCACAAACAGGTACGACAGTACGGTTAACGGTTGATCGAGATATTCAGTGGGTAGCTTCGAAAGCAATTTCAGATGTAGTAAAGGCTTCACACGCAATAAGCGGAACAGTCATAGTCATGGATCCTAAGACTGGTGAGATTTTGGCGCATGCAACTGCTCCAACTTTTGATCCAAACCACACATCTAAAGTTTCACTCGTTGCAATGCGCAACCCTTCGGTTCAAGATGTATATGAGCCAGGATCTACCGGAAAAGTGATGACACTTTCGGCCGCCCTTGAAGAAAAGAAGATTACGCCTGAATCAGTTTTTACAGTTCCTTATGCACTTAAGCGCTCCACAAAGGTCTTCCATGACCACCAACGCCACGCTACAAAGCGTTTAACTGCATCTGGCATCCTTGCTGAGTCATCAAATACAGGCTCCATTCAAATTGGTGAGCTCTTATCGCACGAGACTCTTCATGACTATCTTTCAAAGTTCGGAGTTGGCACTAAGACTGGCTCTGGATTGCCGGGGGAGTCAAATGGCATTCTTCCAAAAGTTGCAGATTGGTCTGGAACGACAGCGCCCACAGTTGCATTTGGCCAGGGCTATTCATTAACTGCCATGCAGGCAACAAGTATTTTTGCGACCATTGCAAATGATGGTGTGCGAGTTTCACCTACCGTTATTGCAGGAACCAGTGATGCAAGCGGTAATTTCACTCCAGCTGCAGGTCGAACAAGCCAGCATGTAATTAGTGTTGAGACCGCACGCCAGATGCGCATCATGATGGAGAGCGTTGTTTCTGCATCAGGAACCGCCCCGACCGCTGCAATTGCTGGGTATCGAGTTGCTGGTAAGACAGGTACAGCAATGCGTATCGATGACACGTGCGGTTGCTACCGTGGATACACCGCATCCTTTATCGGCTTTGCACCCGCTGACAAGCCGGCCTACGTCATAAGCGTCACGATTCAAGATCCCAAGGGTTTGCACTGGGGTGGAGCACTTGGTGGTCCAGTATTTAAAAAGGTCATGTCCTTCGTATTGCAGAGTCGCCACATCCCACCAACTGGAACAAAGATAGTTCCAGTTGCACTCAATGAAAAAGCGTTACTAGCTAAGAGGGCTGCAGATGCTAAGACCACTAACTAGCTCTCGCAGGAGTTTGGCTGCTCTCTGTAACGTTATCGATGCAACCTCACTTGTAGGCATCAAAGAATTAGAATCGATATTTATCGATGGAATCTCTCAATCAAGTGATTCGATCTGCGAGGGAGATCTATTTATTGCACTTCCAGGGCAGAAGTTTCATGGTGCGCAGTTTGCAGATGAAGCTAAAGCTAAAGGTGCGGTTGCAATTCTGACCGATGCCGTGGGAGCGCAAATGATAAAAGGATTACCAGTATTGGTGAGCGCAAATCCCCGCCGTGCAGCAGGAATAATAAGTGCCTGGTTTTATGGTGAACCGATGCGTGATTTATATAGCGTGGGAGTAACAGGTACGAACGGAAAGACGACAGTTACAACGTTATTGCATCAAATCATGAGCTTTGCCGGCCGAGAGAGCGGGCTAATAGGTACTGTCGAAACTCGAATAGGTGATGAAGTCTTATCCAGTAAGCGAACAACGCCTGAGAGCAGCGATATTGCTGCTTTGTCAGCGGTGATGCGTGAGCGACATATGCGCAATTTAGTCATGGAAGTATCCAGTCACGCAATTACTTTAGATCGCATCAGAGGAAGCCACTTTGCAGTAGTTGGTTTTACGAATCTATCCCAAGATCACTTAGATTTTCATAGAACTATGGAAGAGTATTTCTTAGCAAAGTCCAAACTGTTTACTTTTGAATATGCAGACTTAGCAGTAATCAATATTGATGATGCATATGGTGAAAGACTCTCTCGAACTACAGAGCTAGCAGTAGTGACACTTTCGCGATTCAATGTACATGCTGATTGGCATTTCACCTCAATTACCCCGGATTATGTTGGAGCAGCAATTTCGATTCGCGGCAGTGGCGGAATCTTGATTGAAGCAAAGAGCTGCTTGCATGGATCTTTTAATTATGACAACCTATTGATGGCAATCGCAATTGCCGTTGAAAGCGGGATCGACCCAATTGATATCGCAGCGATAATCCCTCGACTCACAGGAGCTGCAGGCCGCCTTGAGGCCGTTCGGCTAGGTCAAAACTTCACCGCTCTAGTTGATTATGCGCATTCACCTGATGCAGTGATTCGAGTTTTAGAAACTGCTCACGAAATTGCTGATGGAAATGTCATAGCAGTTCTTGGTTGTGGCGGAGATCGAGATACAACGAAGCGAGCACTTATGGGTAAGGCCCTCTATGAGGGTGCAGATATAGCTATCTTTACCAGTGATAATCCTCGAAGTGAGAATCCCGAAGATATCCTTGTACAAATGGTCTTGGATTTAGATGTACGTGAACCTCACGCAGTTATTGCAGATCGTGCAACAGCAATTAGATCGGCAGTCAATGCCGCCCGTGCTGGTGACGTAGTGATTGTTTTAGGAAAAGGCCATGAAAAAGGCCAAGAAATAAGCGGTGTAATCACGGAATTCGATGACCGTATAGAGCTAGCAAAAGCTATTGAAGATAAAAAATGATTACCCTTACAGCCGGTGAAATCGCACTACTAGTTGGGGGAGAGCTTCACTGCGATAAAGATCTTTTGATATCAAAGGCACCAGTATTTGATTCGCGCCTTTCAACCCCCGGTAGCTTTTTCCTTGCCTTGCAGGGCGAAAAGCAGGATGGTCACGAATTTGTGGCCGAGGCATATCGTTTGGGAGCGATGTTTTCTTTAACGACTCGCTTAATCGATGGACCGTGCATTATTGTAAAAGACGTAATCGTTGCGCTATCAATTCTTGCGACATTTGTACGAAAGAGATTGTCAGGCTTAATCGTAATTGGCATCACCGGTTCTCAAGGCAAGACAAGCACAAAGGATTTAATGGCACATATGCTCCGAGCAGTGGGACCATCAGTTTCACCCACGGGTTCATTTAATAATGACCTAGGTCTTCCAATCACATTGTTAGAGTGCGATGAGAGAACGAAGTTTTGCATTTTAGAAATGGGAGCTCGGCACAAGGGAGATATCTCTAAGCTCTGCGATATCGCACAACCAAATATTGGAGTTGTGCTTTCGGTCGGTACGGCTCATATTGGCGAATTTGGCTCAGCCACAGCAATTGCCGAAACAAAGGCTGAGCTCATCCAATCACTTGGTCAATCGGGCATTGCCATTCTCGGAAGTTATGATGAATTCACACCTCTTATGTCCAGCTTGCACTCAGGCCAAACGATTAGATTTGGTGAGAGTGCCGATTTAGATGTCCGTGCGACCGATATTCAAATTCGCGAAGGACGACCACATTTTGATCTTGTCACCACAGCCGGACGTGATGCCGTCGGTATGCGTTTAATTGGAGCACATCAAATCAGCAATGCCTTGGCTGTTGCCGCTGTAGGAACTGCGTTAGGTCTTCCGCTCGAGCTCATTGCAAGTTCACTTTCGAGCGCTGAAAGTTCAAGCAAATGGCGTATGGAGTTACATGAGTTAAAGGATCTTCTACTCATCAACGATTCTTATAACGCCAATCCGATGTCAATGGCAGCGGCCCTTCGCTCCTTACTCTTTTTTGCCCAAGAGCGGGGTGGGCAATCATGGGCATTTATAGGAAAAATGCATGAACTCGGCGAGTCAGGCCCGGCTCTGAGCGAAGGTATTGGCACTCTTGCCCAAGAGATTGGCATTGATCACTTGGTTGTAGTCAATGCCCCTGAATACGGAGATGGTGCAGGCGAACTTGCAGTACATCATGTTCCAACGATTGAGGCCGCTGAGGAGTTCTTCGAGTATTTATCGCCCGGTGATGTTGCCCTTGTGAAGGCGTCACGTTCAGAGGGTTTTGAAAAGCTTGCAGAGTCTTTAGAACGTTATTGGATCGAAAAGAATGGAGTGAATGAATGAGACAGATCCTAATCGCTGCGGCAATAGCACTTGCCTTTTCACTCTTTGGAACAAAAGGTCTCATAAAAATTTTGGCTGGCAGAGGCTATGGACAGATAATTCGAGATGATGGACCAAGTAGTCATCACACCAAACGTGGAACACCAACCATGGGCGGAATTATTTTTATTCTTGCTGCCATTGTTGGCTATGGCGCAGCACATGTGATTTCGGGGAACTCAGTCACGGTATCTGCAGTCCTAGTTATCGGATTAGTCGTGAGTTTAGGCGCTATAGGTTTCATCGATGATTGGTTAAAAGTTTCGCGGCAAAACTCTCGTGGATTAAAGGGTCGCTATAAGTTAATGAGCCAAGCGGGGTTGGCAGGTATTTTTGGTTTCCTGGTCTAAAGTTTGCAGATGCCGATTCATTGACACCTATTTCACATTATCTATCTGGGGTTCGCGAAACTAGCATTTACTTAGGACCAATTCTTGCAATCATCTGGATCATTATTATGGTGATGTCGGCAAGTAATGGAGTTAATCTCACCGATGGGTTAGATGGCTTAGCTACTGGCGCCACGATCATGACGTTCCTGTCCTTCGTACTAATTGGAGTATGGGAGTTCGGGCAAAGCTGTGCGGTCAATGCCGCGAGTGGCTGTTACCAAGTTCGCGATCCTTTAGATCTTGCGGTACTTGCTGCAGCATTTGCTGGAGGGTGTACGGGGTTCCTGTGGTGGAATACAGCACCAGCAAAGATAATTATGGGAGATACAGGCTCACTTGCACTGGGTGCTGCCATTGCAGGCCTTGCTGCAACACTTCGTGTGGAGCTCCTACTGATTCCGCTAGGCGGCTTATTCGTAATAATCACTATGTCGGTAGTTATTCAAACCCTGTATTTCAAAATCAGCGGCGGAAAGCGCGTATTTAAAATGGCGCCGCTTCATCACCATTTTGAACTTAAAGGTTGGGCCGAGATCACTGTAGTAATTCGATTTTGGATCATTGCTGGTTTGAGTGTGGCCGGCGGCTTAGGCCTGTTTTACGCACAATGGGTAGCTAAGTAAGTTCGATGGATATAAATTTTGCAGGTCACAGTTATTTAGTCCTAGGGGCTGGAGTGACCGGTAATTCAATAGCCAGGGCGATAGTTAAGCGCGGGGCCAGTGTCTGCATTGTCGATGAAAACCCTGATGCTCTATCAGAGTTCACGCTACTAACACCTGAGAGTGTTGAAATAAGTAACTTTGACAGAGTTGTGGTTTCACCTGGGTGGAATGAAAAACACCCCATCATCGTCAAGGCAATTGGCGCTGGAATCGAAATTCATAACGAAGTTGATATTGCTTGGAACATCTCGCGACAAATATCTCCATCCCAGAAATGGTTAGCACTCACTGGAACAAATGGAAAGACAACGACAGTTGAAATGGCAGCAGCAATGTTGCAAAGCGCCGGACTCAAGGCGATTGCATGTGGAAATGTCGGGGATACCGTAATTGATGCGGTCGATCGCAGTGATGCCTTTGACTATTTGGTCTTAGAGCTCTCATCCTTCCAACTCCATTGGATGAAGGATGCAGAGTTTGTTAGTGCGGCAATTCTCAATATTGCCGATGATCATCTAGATTGGCATGGAAGTTTTGAGAATTACTGCGACGATAAGTTTTCAATTCTTGATCGGACGCAGATTGGAATATTCAATGCTCAGGATGAAGAGATACTCAAGCGCGCACAAACCTGGTCTGGGCGTAAGGTTTTCTTCTCACTCGATACGCCAGCACCGGGGGAGCTGGGAGTTGTAGAAGATTTACTGGTCGATAGAGCGTTCGTAGATGATCCTCAAGAGGCGGCGATGATTGCCGCAATCACTGATATTCAACCCACGTTGCCGCACAGCGTCTCTAATGCATTGGCAGCAGCTGGTTTGGCACGAAGCGTGGGAGTACCGCACCAGAGGATTCAAAGTGCGTTAGCTAACTTTCATCCCGGCCGACATCGAATTGAGACTGTGCATGAGGCCAATGGAGTGGGCTGGATAAATGATTCGAAAGCCACAAATCCGCATGCAGCATCGGCATCACTGATGTCTCACTTAAGTGTCATTTGGATTGCTGGCGGCCTAGCTAAAGGTGCGGACATGTCGAAATTGATTCAACGCTGTGCCAGCCGCATCAAAGTTGCAATTCTTATTGGCGCAGACCGTGGGCTTATTGAAGCCGCTTTCCATGAGTATTCTCCACAGACTCCTCTTATCATGGTTGATCCCGACCCCGACTACGTTAAGGGCGGAGCCTCAAACTCCCTGATGGAGAATATTGTTAGGGCAGCCCAGCGATATGTTGCCCAAGGAGACACAGTTTTAATGGCACCTGCATGTGCATCGATGGATCAATTTGTAACGTATGCGGATCGAGGCGATCGCTTTGCTAAGGCGGTTAAGAAATTGGTAGCAAATGAAAACTGAATCTAGGCAGACGATTTTTAATAAGCCGGTCAATCTCTATTACATGTTGATTTTCAGCTCACTAGGTCTAAGTTTGCTTGGTCTTATTATGGTTTTCTCAGCCTCGTCGATCCACTCACTTGAGACCAAGGGCACTACATATGCCATTGTCTTGAGGCAGTTTATTTTCCTGGTTATTTCGATTCCGATGGCCTGGGTACTTTCGCGGTTTTCATTATCTCGCTGGAAAGTTATTGCACGACTGGGAGTTGTTATCTCATTTGGTTTATTAGCCAGCGTTCAAGTAATAGGCAAGAGCGTCAATGGAAATCACAACTGGATTAGTCTTGGCTTTGTCGATGTACAACCAAGTGAAATTGCAAAGTTTTTAATGATTCTCTGGGCTGGATATGTTCTCGCTAAACGCGAACGCTCAGGAGATATGTACGGAAATGTTGTAAAGCTGATTGCACCTGCCTATTTCATATGTATTGTGCTTGTAATGGCCGGAAAGGATTTGGGTACTGCCTCGGTCTTTGGCTTTGTTTTAGCCGGGCTCTTATGGGTATCCGGAGTACGTCTAAGTGTATTTTCAGGGATTCTTGGCCTTGGTTTTGCAGGCATTGGTGCATTGATTCTCTCTGCGCCATATCGCATGGCGCGTTTTTCGGTTTTCCTCAATCCATTTGCCGCCGATCAATATAAGAATATTGGTTGGCAACCAGCCCATAGCTTATTGGGGTTAGCAAGTGGTGGGTTATTTGGTGTTGGACTGGGAGCTAGTCGGCAAAAGTGGGGAAATCTACCTGAAGCTCACACCGACTTTATTTTCTCAGTCATCGGTGAAGAGTTAGGTTTATTTGGAACTCTGTCAACGCTATTGCTGATCTCAGTTCTACTCTTCTCTATTTTTAAGATTGCACTACGTGCTGCAGATCCCATGGTGCGCTATGTGAGTTCAGGCATAGGTTGCTGGATTGCCGTTCAATCGATCCTCAATATCGGTTCGGCTATTAGCATTCTTCCGGTTGTGGGTGTGACTCTGCCTCTGGTTTCATACGGTGGATCTGCCCTTATTGCAACGTACTTAGGCATAGCTTTCGTCATCGGCGCTGCACGTCGCGATCCTGCAATCTATAAAGAGTTGCAAGCATCTGGAATCTCATGGCTACGATAGTTCTTGCTGGCGGCGGAACTGCCGGCCATATTGAACCTGCGCTAGCAGTTGCACGTATCTGGAAGTTAGCACATCCACAGGATGACATCATTTTTCTTGGCACAAAAAACGGTCTTGAAAATACTTTAATTCCAGCAAGTGGATTTACGCTCACTCTTATTCCAAAGGTTGCAATATCTAGAAGACCATCGCTGTCTTGGACAAAGATTCCAATTGATTTAGTTAATTCAGTAAAGGCCTCTTATACAATCCTAAAATCGGCCGATCTATTAATAGGTTTTGGGGGATACGTCAGCGCACCTGCCTATCTAGCCGCACGATTGGCTGGCGTTCCAACGCTGGTTCATGAAGCAAACGCCAAGCCTGGCTGGGCAAACAGGTTGGGGGCGCTAATGACTCCTTACCTAGCCGTTGCTAACCCAGTAGATAGTAAAGAGTTCACAGATGCACTTATCACTGGCATTCCACTGCGTTCGGATGTTGCAATCTCTCTCGTGGAATCAAGTAAGGACTGGAGTGCGGCCCGAGTGAGTGCAAAACAAGCCCTGGGCTTTGATACTAAGGCACCATTAATTCTTGTCATGGGTGGATCGCAAGGTTCTGTAGCGATTAATTCGATTATTAATGAATCATTAGCTGCGTTGCTATCGAAAAATATCTCAATTCTTCACTCCGTTGGTCGCCTCAACGCTCTTCCGCCAACGCAAGGAACATATCGTCCAGTTGCATATGTTGATGACATGGCACAGGCGTATTTAGCGAGTGATTTGATAATTGCGCGAAGCGGAGCCGTTACCTGTAGCGAGTTCGGCGCTCTAGGACGTTATGCTCTTTTCGTGCCTCTAGCTATTGGAAATGGCGAGCAGTTGCTTAATGCTCGTACGTTGGTAGAAACCGGACGTGCCAAAGTTATCGCCCAGTCTGATTTCAGCGCCGAATATTTAATTTCCTCAATCGATGAGCTATTGCTTCGATCGCGTCAGGCACCAATTGCAGGAGATATGAAAGATTTAGATGCTGGGGAGAAAATTGTGGCCCTAGGTGAGTTCGCAATGGGTGCTCAGTGACACGTATTAAATTAAACTCCCTTACCGGAAAACGTATTCACTTTATAGGCATCGGTGGGGCTGGGATGAGCGGATTAGCGCGAATCGCTCTATCGCACTCAATTACAGTTAGCGGCTCTGATGCTAAAGACTCTTCCGTCGTGAAGGCACTTCAAGCACTGGGTGCGCATATATCAACTATGCACAGTGCCGGCAATGTTGATGGAGCAGACCTTGTCGTGTATTCCACGGCAATAGGGACAAGTAATCCCGAAATGATTCGTGCGCACGAGCTTGGACTGAAGGTGCTCACTCGCGCTGCAGCTTTGGCGATCTTGATGTCAGAGTCTAAATCGATTGCAGTTGCGGGAACCCACGGCAAAACAACAACGTCCTCAATGCTGGCAGTGGCTTTGCAAGCCTGCGCAGAAGATCCATCTTTTGCGATTGGTGGCACCATCACTGCCTCTGGTTCAAATGCTCATCGTGGTACGGGCAATATATTTGTTGCAGAAGCCGATGAATCCGATGGATCTTTTGTTGAGTACCACCCCTTCGCTGCGATTGTGACAAACGTTGAGCATGACCACGTAGATTTTTTTGCTACGCCGGCAGATGTGGAACTCGCTTTTGAAGCCTTTGCAGCAACAATTAATTCTGAGGGTTTTCTTACCTATTGCGCCGATGATTCTGGTGCACGCACCCTTGTTACCAAGACGGGTGATCTGAAGGTGATTTCTTATGGTGTCGCTGAGAACGCTGATTTGAGATTAGATCACATCGAACTCGGTGCAACTGGATCAAAGGCGCGGGCTCTTTGGCATGGCAAAGCAATTGGTTTTATTGAGCTTGTAGTTCCAGGTCATCACAATCTCCTCAATGCTGCCGGCGTTTTAGCAACAGGTATCGAACTAGGTTTTGCTCCAACAGATTTGTTAACAGGACTTGCAACTTTCCATGGAACAGGGCGCCGCTTTGAATTAGTTGGAACGGTTCATGGGATTCGGGTTGTCGATGACTATGGTCACCACCCAACCGAGATTGATGTAACTCTTGCTGCTGCGAGACGATTTGCTGGTGATGGGCGATTATTAGTTATCTTCCAGCCGCACAGATACTCTCGCACTCAAGCATTTGCAGCAGCTTTTGCAAAGGTACTTGATACTGCAGATCGCGTAATCGTCTTGGAAATCTATGCCGCAAGTGAAAAACCTATTCCGGGTATCACTTCACAGCTCATTACTGACGCAATGGAAAAAGGTGAGTACATACCCAACTTCATTGAAGTAGCGGATCTAATAGTTAACTATGCCCAACCCGGTGATGTGATAATTACTCTTGGTGCAGGTGATGTCAGTTCTTTAGCACCAATTATTATCGATGGATTAAGTCGGCGCTTTAGTTGATGAAAAAACGACGTTTATATTTATTAGGTGCACTTGTGGTTCTAAGTGGGGCCGCATATATATTGGGTTGGTCCTCATTATTTACTGTTAGCAACGTGATAATAAAAGGCACAAGCACCTACTTGCCAACAAATATCGATAAGGGTGAAAAACTAGCCCGCGTTGAACCGCGCGTAGTTGCGAGCTTCTATGAAAAATATGACTGGGTCAAGGGCGCCGACGTATCTAGGAATTGGATAAATGGCACGGTTGAAATCACAATAACCGAACGAACTCCCATTGCAATTTATAACGACATGGCAATCGATGCCTTAGGAAAAAGCTTTACTCTTCGCAACCAAAACGTCTCAAACTTGCCACGTATACAAGCACCATCAGTTGACTCTGCCATTATTGCTGCAGCCTTCTTTAGGCAGCTTCCAGTGGAAATCTCCTCGCAAATCACGGTTCTTAAAGTCCATAGCGCAGATACATTCATTATGCAGATTCAGGCCAATTCACGATCCATTGAACTTCGATGGGGTCGCAGTGAAGAAAATGCGCTAAAAGCAAAGGTTTATAAGGCTTTGTTGCTTCAACCCGAGAACTCTGCATTGAAGCGAATTGATGTATCTGCCCCTCATGCACCAATCGTTAAATAAATAATAATCAACGACACAATAAATAGTTCGAGTCGGTGTTTGATTAAGAAGGGCTGGCACTTTACTTTCGCCTTATCAATAAAGATTGAATTATAAGGCTCAAGTTGAGGTTTATGGTTCACAAGGAGGAGAAACGTGGCTTCACCGCAGAATTATTTAGCAGTCATCAAAGTTGTAGGCATTGGTGGCGGTGGAGTAAATGCAATCAATCGCATGATCGATGTTGGACTTAAAGGCGTTGAGTTCATTGCAATTAATACTGATGCACAACATCTTTTAATGAGCGATGCCGATGTTAAGTTAGATATCGGAAGACGAACAACACGTGGACTTGGTGCTGGAATGGATCCTGAAAAAGGACGCGAAGCCGCACTCGATCATGCTGATGACATTGAAGAAATCCTGCGCGGCGCCGATATGGTTTTCGTAACTGCAGGCGAAGGTGGAGGCACCGGAACCGGTGCGGCACCTATCGTTGCAAAAATTGCACGCGACATTGGTGCTTTAACAATCGGTGTTGTCACTCGTCCATTTTCTTTTGAAGCTAAACTTCGCGCAAGCCAGGCAGATGCAGGTATCGAAGCTTTGCGTGCTGAAGTTGATACGTTAATCGTTATTCCAAATGATCGACTTCTTGCAATCTCTGATCGCACGATTACATTGGCCGATGCATTCAAGAGCGCTGATCAGGTTTTACTATCGGGTGTTCAAGGAATTACTGAAATCATTACGCAGCCAGGTTTAATCAATTTAGACTTTGCCGATGTTAAGGCCGTAATGTCCGGAGCGGGTTCAGCGCTAATGGGTATTGGTTCTGCTCGTGGAGAAAATCGTGCATTACGCGCGGCAGAGTTAGCAATCTCTTCGCCACTTCTTGAGGCATCAATCGATGGCGCAATGGGCGTACTTCTCTCTGTATCTGGTGGATCAGATTTAGGACTCTTTGAAGTTAACGAAGCGTGCGAGTTGGTTCAATCAGCTGTTCATCCAAATGCAAAGTTTATTTTTGGTACCACAATCGATGATGCCCTTGGCGACGAAGTACGTATTACGGTAGTAGCAGCTGGCTTTGAAGGGGGAGAGCCTAAGCGGGTCTCTACACCAGTCATAGATGCAGCGACCCTGGGCGGAGTGGCTGATCCAATCGCCGCTAATGATCCAATCTCAGTTGCCCTTGAGCTAGGTGATGAGCCAACACCTCGGCGCCGAGTAACTTTTGAAGAGCTCGTTGCGCAAGATGATGAGATCGACGTTCCAGACTTTATGAAGTAAGGCTTTGCCAGCAATCTTTACCGATAGGCGTCAGGGGTTCAGCCTGGCGCCTTATGAATCATTTAATCTGGCTCATCACGTTGGAGATGACGTACTGACAGTTAACAAAAATCGTGCCTTACTTGCTTCAATGGTTGGTCCTACACAGTTTATGAATCAGGTTCATGGAGATGTCTTTGTCCATGTCGATCGCATCACAGAAGTCGAACCAATCTGTGATGCCCTTATTACGACGACTAAGGGAATCGCCCTTGCAGTGATGGTGGCAGATTGCATTCCTCTCTTACTGCAATCGCAGTCAGTAATTGCAGCCGTTCATGTTGGTCGTAAAGGTCTGCACAACGGAATCGCACTAAAAGTAATTTCAGAGATGCAGCGTTTAGGAGCAGGTGACATTCATGCAAAACTTGGAGCATCTATTTGTGGACGGTGTTATGAAGTTTCGCAGGTGATGCACGATGAGGTTTGTGCAACAAATCCCCAAGCTTTTTCACTCACGCGCGAGCACACCCCTGCACTTGATTTACCTAAAGCTTTGATTGCGAACTTAGTTGAACAAGGAATTACTTACGAAGCCTCGACTGTCTGCACGTTAGAAGATTCACACCAATTTTCATACCGACGTCACAACATAACGGGCCGAAGCGCTGGCGTGGTCTGGCTATGACCAGATTTAATGAAATCGCTGAAAACCTTGCCGAAGTACAGGGGCGGATTGATGCAAGCGCAAAGATGTCTGGCCGAAATGTGGAAGATATAACTCTAATTGCCGTAACGAAAACATTTCCTGTCAGTGATATTGAAATTCTCAAAGAGTTGGGTATCCATGATTTCGGTGAAAATCGAGATGCCGATGGTGCCGAGAAGGCACGAATGGTGTCAGCGCAATGGCATTTTCAGGGTCAGATTCAAAGCAACAAAATAAAATCAATTTGCAGTTGGAGCCACGTCATCCACTCACTAGATGATGCACGACACTTTGAAATCATCGAAAAATTCGCGTCACACCCGTTGGATATCTTTCTGCAAGTGAGTCTGGACGGAGCCGACAATCGTGGAGGTGCCAATCGGGAGGCTCTCTATCAATTAGCTAGCCTTGTTCAAGCATCTAGTACGCATCGATTATTGGGGCTCATGGCCGTTGCTCCGCTAGGTCAGAGTGCTCCTGAAGCCTTTACTTCTTTGGCACAGATACACCAAGAATTTGTTACTGAGTTTAAGGAAGCAACTTTTTTATCAGCTGGTATGAGCGGGGATTTTGAAGAGGCTATTCTGCACGGTGCGACACATGTCCGAATTGGCAGTTCAATCCTGGGTTCTAGGTAGTTAGATCGGTATATTTTATCTATGACTAATGCCCTTAAGCGCGTCGCAAACTATCTTGGTTTGATGGATGACCCGGAGTTTGATACTCACGTGGCTTCATCAGTACCTGCAGTTCAACCTTCTAGCGATGTACGGATTAAGACTCGAGCAGCACGTTCGGTTTCTTCAGTTCATACATCGACAGTTGAACTTGCACCACAGCTCGATCTTCCAGTTGTAGATCGCATCATCACTTTGCATCCTCGTTTCTATAACGAGGCCAGAACGATTGGTGAGCATTTCCGCTTGGGCAATCCAGTCATCATTAATTTGACTGACATGGATGAATCCGAGCACAAGCGTCTTGTAGATTTTGCAAGTGGCCTTGCATTTGGTTTGCATGGAACTATTGAACGTGTGACTAAAAAGGTTTTTCTTATCTCACCTGCTAACGTGCAAGTGAGCACTGAAGATAAATCAGCGGCTGCTCAAGCCAGCTTCTTTAACCAGAGCTAATTTTGTGGCTATCGGTTCGCTCCTAGCGGGCATTCTGCAACTCTTCTTATTTGCACTCCTAGGTCGGCTCATACTTGATTACATCCGTATGTTTGCGCGTAACTGGCGTCCAAGCGGAATATCTCTTTATTTTGTAGAAGCGATTTACTCAATCACAGATCAACCCATGCGTTTTGTTGGCAGATTTATTCCACCTCTACGACTTGGCGCAGTCAGTCTTGATCTAAGTTTTATCGTTCTCTTCTTTGCCGTTCAGCTTCTCTTAGGTCTCGTTAGAGGGCTTTAACCAACTTCACTGCAAGCCCAAGATCACCTTGGTCTAAAGCAAGAGATGCATCGCGAACCATTGATAAGGCCAGAGTCTCGTCCTGTATGCGCACTAAATCACTGTCAATAGCATCGACTATTTCTTGGTGTGCATTCCAGGTTATATTAATGCGATCAGAGATTTCAAAGCCATCACTCTTTCGACGCTCTTGAATAAAACGAACTACTTCACGGGCATTGCCGGCCAAAATTAGCGCTGGAGACAGCGCTAGATCAAGTGCCACACTCTCGCCGTCATGAGATGAGACCATCCAGCCACTCTTTGGAACCTCAGTAACTACTAAGTCGTCAAGGCTTATCTGCCAGGTGCCAACAGTTGTGATGTCTTGAGTTCGCAGCTGTTTTACAAGCACCGTCGGGTCAGTGGCTGCAATAGCTTTGGCAATCTCTTGAACTGCCCCACCAAAGCGTGCACCTAAACTCTTGAAGTTTGCTTTTACAGAAATATCTACAAGATCACCATCGGCGGTAGCGATATCTTCGAGCTCGATTACGTTGAGCTCGTCGGCGATCTGTTCACGCATGGCTTGAGGCAATCCGGCCCAGCCAGTTGCAGCAATAAGTGCGCGTTGCAGTGGTTGGCGGATTTTGATTCCAGATTCAGCACGAGATGCTCTTCCTAACTCAACAATTCGCCTAGTGAGAGCTACTTGTTGGGATAGTTCTACATGTATTGCATCAGTATTAACAGTTGGAAAATCGGATAGATGGACCGAAGCCATGGCAGTTGAATCAGTAGGGCGTACTAGTTCTTGCCAGACTTGTTCGGTAATAAAAGGGACCATTGGCGCCAGTAGTTTAGTTAAAGTAACCAAACATTCATGAAGTGTTGCCATTGCAGCGACATCACCATCCCAAAAGCGTCGTCGAGAGCGACGCACGTACCAGTTTGATAAATCATCGATGAAACTAGCTAAAGCTTTGCCAGCGATCTGTGAGTCAAATCCTTCAAGTGCATCATCAACAGTTCCAATAAGAACATTGAGCTCAGAGATAATCCAACGATCCATCAACTGGCGCTCAGCAAGTGGAGGAGACTGTGCGAGATCAAAGTTCGATGCGTTGGCATACAGTGCATGAAAAGAGACAGTGTTCCAGTAAGTAAGAAGTGTCTTTCTAATTACTTCATTAATTGCCTCATGCCCAACTCTTCGCGCAGCCCATGGTGATCCTGCAGCCAACATGTACCAGCGAACTGCATCTGCGCCATGCTGATCCATGAGCGCCATTGGCTCTAGAACATTTCCAACGTGCTTACTCATTTTGCGACCATCTTTATCTAAGATATGGCCCAGGCATAAAACGGTTTTGTACGATGATTTTTCAAAGACAAGTGTTCCGATAGTCATCAACGTATAGAACCAGCCACGGGTTTGATCGATTGCTTCGCAGATAAAATCTGCAGGATATGACTCGTTAAACTTTTCTACAGATCCCTCTTTGTGCGGATATCCCCATTGAGCAAATGGCATTGCACCGGAGTCATACCAGCAGTCGATTACTTCAGGCACACGAGTCATAACAAGTGCGCACTCGGCGCAGGCAAACCTAATGTCATCGACAAAAGGTCTATGCGGATCCAGATTTGATAGCTCTTGTCCGGCAAGTGCGCCAAGTTCTTTTAGCGAATCGACACAGATTTCATGTTTGTTGTCACAGCGCCAAATTGGTAGCGGAGTTCCCCAATAGCGGTTACGAGAAAGCGCCCAGTCGATATTGTTATTGAGCCAGTCACCGTATCGGCCCTCCTTAATTGTCTGTGGATGCCAATCGGTTGCCGCATTTTCGCGAAGAAGCTCATCTTTTATCGAAGTTGTTCGTACATACCAAGATGGTTGTGCGTAATACATCAGCGCCGTATGGCAGCGCCAGCAGTGTGGATATGTGTGCTCATATGGTTGATGCTTATAGAGCGCGCCACTGGCTTTCAACTCTTTAACTAATACTTTGTCGGCATCTTTAAAGAACATTCCACCGACGACTGGGGTTGTAGCAAGAAAAGTTCCATCAGGTGCAATCGGATTAACAACAGGTAGGCCATAACTACGGCAGACTGCAAGGTCATCGGCGCCAAAGGCAGGGGATTGGTGAACTAAACCAGTTCCATCTTCAGTTGTTACATATGTTGCAAGGACTACATAGTGCGCATCAGGGATCTCTACATAATCAAATGGTCGTAGATATGTTGTGCGCTCTAAATCCTTGCCGAGCATAGTTTTAAGAACTACCTTCTCACCCTTAACGCTTTCGATTAAGGCTTTGGCAACGATGAGAACTTCACTCTTTTCATCAACGCTAACCTGCACGACGACGTATTCAACATCTGGATGAACAGCAATTGCAGTATTTGATACAAGCGTCCAAGGTGTAGTAGTCCAAACAAGAAGTGATGCGTGCATATCTGCTAGTTCACCTGATGTCACTGGAAAACGCACAAAGACCGATGGATCAATGACAGTCTCATACCCCTGCGCTAATTCGTGATCAGATAAGCCTGTTCCACAACGCGGACAGTAAGGTGCGACTCGGTGATCTTGAACAAGAAGACCTTTCTTCCAAATCTCTTTGAGCGACCACCACACACTTTCCACATACTCTGGCGACATCGTCCAATACGCTTCATCAAAATCGACCCAAAAACCCATGCGATCTGTCATATCTGTAAATGCACCTACGTGGCGTTGCACTGACTCGCGACATTTGTCATTAAATGCTGCAACTCCATATTTTTCAATGTCACCTTTTCCAGCAAAGCCCAACTCTTTTTCAACTGCGATCTCAACTGGGAGACCATGACAATCCCACCCAGCTTTTCTGGTTACATGTCTGCCTTTCATGGTCTGAAAACGTGGGAACACATCTTTGAATACACGGGCCTCAATATGGTGAGCGCCAGGCATTCCATTGGCCGTTGGTGGTCCTTCATAAAACGTCCATGGAGCGGCGCCTTCTCGGGCGTTGACTGTCTTGTGGAAGATTTGGTTATCGCGCCAGAAATCTAAGATGGAGTGCTCGAGAGCGGGCAAATCCACTGAGGGGGAGATGGCTCGAAATGACATAAAAAATCCTCCAGGTAATAAAACTCTGGAGGGACGATCTCTGCTGCTTGGCAGAAATCGCGGTACCACCCGCCTTGCGCATAGTTAGCGCCACTTATAACCCTGACTGTTGGTTCTACATGAGCTACATGCTCACTTCTTCCAACGAACTCGTGAGGTGATAGCCCCGTCATAGCTCTGTTTATGTCAGGTAGCAGAGTCTACGCCATGAGTAGATGAAGATTACCCGTGGCGCAGTTGGTATCTATTGCCCAATCGGCATAAGGTTCGCGTCATGCCCAAGAAGCCAATAAAGAAGGCCGTAGCCAAGAAGGCTCCTGCCAAGAAGGCTCCTGCCAAGAAGGCCGCGGTCAAGAAAGCACCAGCTAAGAAGGCCGTAGCTAAGAAAGCTCCGGCCAAGAAGGCCGTTGCAAAGAAGAGTGTCGCTAAGAGCATTCCTATTAAGAAGGCGCCAGGAAAACCTTTTCCAACTAAGACAACGTTAACAGTCGATGAAAAATCGCAGACTGTTTCTGTATCAACTATTACCGCACCAGTTGTGGCGCCAATTATTGAAGAGCGTCGACTAGTAATGCCACCACCGCCACGGCCAACTAAGAGCACGAAGAAAGTTGCACCACTTAAGCCAATTAAAGGCGCACCTATTCCAGTTGTAGTCAGTGAATCTGAGCCTTCATGGACTGCTGCCGAGCTCAAGGTAATGCGCACAGATATTTCAAAAGAGCTTGAACGCCTTCGTCGCGAGTTAGCAATTGTAGAACTTGAAATGGACTCACTGATTCAAGAGTCTGGTGAAGGCGCAGGAGATGATCAAGCCGATGCAGGTACTAAAACTTTTGAGCGCGAACATGAAATGTCTTTAGTCATTAACGCCCGAGACATGGTGTTGCAAACAGAGCGAGCATTAGAGCGAATTGATTCAAAGCGTTATGGAAACTGTGAAGAGTGCGGTAATCCAATTGGAAAAGCCCGGCTTCAAGTGTTCCCTCGCGCAACTCTCTGCATGCTCTGCAAGCAGAAGGAAGAACGGCGCTAACTGTGCGCAGCTGGCGAACACTCTTAAGTGTTGCCTGGTCTATCTGGATCCTCGATTTAGCAACTAAGGCGTGGGCAGTTAGTCAGCTATCTCATCGAGACTCTGTAAAAATAGTCGGCTCTTTTTTCCAACTTACGTTTGTTCGAAACTCGGGTGCAGCCTTTTCATTTGCAACAGGGGCCACACTCCTTTTTTCAATCTTCTCAATCTGTGTCTTGATTGCGATCACGACCTTCGCCCCTCGAATCACATCACGTGGCTGGGCCGTGGTTTTAGGCCTAGTAATGGGGGGAGTTTTGGGCAATCTCTCCGATCGCATCTTCCGTGAGCCTGGATTCTTGCGCGGGCATGTTATCGATTGGATGCAACTGCCACATTGGCCTATATTCAATATCGCTGATTCTGCAATCGTTATTGCCGCCGCAATTTCGATGGTCCTATCCGCAAGGAATATTCCTCCAATTGCGAAAAAGGATCTACCACTATGACTAAGAGAGAACTACGAACCCTGTCGGTTCCAGAAGGTGTAGCTGGTGAACGTATTGATAGTGCGTTAACGAGGGTTCTAGGACTATCACGCACCGCAGTAGTAAAGCTCTTAGAAGATGGTGACATTACAACTTCTGGAAATGCGATGCTCAAATCTGAGCGAGTTGCAGCGGGGCAGATAATCGATGTTTTGATGCCAGCGCCAATTAACACTATTCCTATTCCATTGACACCTCTTGATGGCCTAGAGATTGTCTTTGAAGATGACGACATTGTGGTTATCAATAAACCTGTAGGTTGCGCCGCACATCCAAGCCCAGGCTGGACAGGGCCAACGGTCGTTGGAGCACTCAGTGCTGCTGGATTTATTATTTCAACTAGCGGAGCTGCAGAGCGGCAAGGAATTGTTCATAGACTCGATGTTGGAACAAGCGGACTGATGATTGTGGCGAAAAGTGATCGTGCATTTACTGTACTAAAAGATGCGTTTAGAACGAGAAGTGTAGAAAAAATTTATCATGCACTTATTCAGGGACATATGGATCCAACGACTGGAACTATTGATGCTCCCATTGATCGACACCCAAAAGAAGATCACCGATTTGCAGTAGTTGGCACGGGCAAGGAATCAATTACTCACTATGAGGTTATCGAATTTTATCGCGCAGTCTCACTTGTAAAAGTTGAGTTAGAAACCGGACGGACACATCAAATCCGAGTTCACTTTTCAGCCCTTAACCACCCGCTAGTGGGGGACACTACCTATGGCGCAGATCCAGTATTAGCAAAGAGCCTAGAAATGTCGCGCCCTTGGTTACACGCCAAGGAGTTGCGATTTGCCCACCCAATCTCTGGCCAGGCGCTTAGCTTTATCGCTCCATATCCGCCTGATCTCACACGCTCACTGGCGTTGCTTTCCGACGCCGTTCTGCCTTAAGTAATAACCTTGCGCAACAATGTCTAAAGATAACTTCGTACACCTTCACGTACACACCGAGTATTCAATGCTCGATGGTGCTGCGCGGGTCTCAGATTTAATGAGCGAGGTTTCGCGACAAGGTATGCCTGCAATTGCTATGACTGATCATGGAAATGTTTTTGGCGCATTTGATTTTTATAAGAGTGCGCAAAAAGCCGGGGTTAAACCAATTATTGGAATTGAAGCCTATGTGGCTCCTGAATCCCGATTTGATAGGAAGCGCGTTAAGTGGGCCGATGGCGGAGAAGACGATGTCTCTGGTGGTGGGGCATACACACACATGACTATTCTTGCTGAAAATAACGTTGGTTTAGGAAATCTCTTCAGACTTTCATCGTTGGCATCACTTGAAGGTTATTACTACAAACCTCGAATGGATCGCGAACTTCTTGCGCAGTATGCAACGGGATTAATTGCTACAACTGGATGTCCGGGTGGAGAAATTCAAACTCGTCTGCGAATGGGTGCTTACAAAGAGGCGATAAAAGCGGCCAGTGATTACCGTGATATTTTCGGTGCAGACAATTACTTCCTTGAAATCATGGATCATGGAATTGAGATCGAATCTCGAGTAAAGGCCGATTTACTAAAGCTTGGCAAAGATCTGGGTCTACCGTTGCTTGCAACCAATGATTTGCACTACACATTACAAAGTGATGCTGGTGCACACGAGGCGCTTTTATGTGTTCAATCCGGGTCAACGCTTGCAGATCCTAAGAGATTTAAATTTGATAACGATAGTTTCTATGTAAAAACCCCGGCCCAGATGCGCGAACTCTTTAAAGAGATTCCCGAGAGCTGTGACAACACACTATTAATCGCCGAGCGCTGCAATGTAACGTTGCGCGAAGGTGAAAATCTGCTGCCACAGTTCACTGTGCCGGCAGGGGAGAGCGAAGATTCTTGGCTACAAAAAGAGGCAGAACGCGGACTTACGGCCAGATTAGGTGCACGGGTAACTCAAGCCCACATCGACCGTTTGGCATATGAACTCGGCGTTATGCAGACTATGGGTTTTCCGGGCTACTTCTTAGTAGTTGCAGACCTCGTAGCCCACGCTAAGAATGTTGGTATTCGTGTAGGTCCAGGTCGAGGTTCAGCTGCAGGTTCACTGGTTGCTTATTCATTAGGCATCACAGGTCTTGATCCACTTGAGCACGGTCTGTTGTTCGAGCGCTTTCTAAATCCAGAACGTATCTCGATGCCAGATATCGACTTGGACTTCGATGAGCGCAGACGCAGCGAGATGATTCGATATGCAACAACTAAGTATGGCGAAGATCGTGTTGCTCAGATAATTACTTATGGAACGATTAAATCTAAGCAAGCGATTAAGGATTCAACTCGCGTGCTTGGTTATCCATATGTTGTAGGTGAAAAATTAACGAAAGCGCTTCCGCCGTCAGTAATGGGTAAGGATATTTCTTTAAGTGGCGTCTTTGATCCAAAAGATGATCGTTATGGCGAGGCAGGGGAGTTCCGCTCTCTTTATGAAACCGATAATGATTCAAAACGAGTTGTAGATACTGCCCGTGGTCTAGAAGGACTTAAGCGCCAATGGGGTGTTCATGCTGCAGGCGTGATCTTGTCCCGTGAGCCTTTATTAGATGTTATCCCCATTCATCGCAGAGAAGCCGATGGCGCAATCATCACTCAGTTCGATATGGGCGCTTGCGAGGCAATTGGACTCTTAAAGATGGACTTCCTTGGCCTAAGAAATCTCTCAGTCTTAGATGATGCGCTACTAAACATAAAAGCAAATAAGGGCATCGATGTAGTGCTTGAAGATTTAACTTTGGATGATAAGAAAACATATGAGCTCTTATCCCGCGGGGATACACTCGGAGTTTTCCAACTCGACGGTGGGCCAATGCGAGCCCTGCTGCGCTCTATGTCTCCAGATTCATTTGAGGATATCTCTGCAGTTATTGCGCTCTATCGGCCAGGACCGATGGGTGAAAATGCGCATAATAACTATGCCGATCGAAAGAATCACCGCAAACCTGTAGAGCCAATTCACGCTGAGCTCTCTGTGCCGTTGCAGGAGATTTTGGGAGACACATATGGTTTGATCGTTTATCAAGAGCAAGTTATGGCCATCGCTCAAAAAGTTGCGGGCTTCTCACTTGGGCGCGCAGATTTGTTACGTAAGGCAATGGGTAAGAAGAACAAAGAGATTCTGGATAAAGAGTACGTTCCATTTGAAGCTGGAATGAAGGCAAATGGTTTTTCTACTGCTGCGATTAAACGTCTGTGGGATGTTCTTATTCCATTCTCTGACTATGCATTTAACCGTGCTCACTCAGCCGGTTATGGAGTCGTCTCATATTGGACGGGATATTTGAAGGCTAATTATCCGACTGAATACATGGCAGCGCTATTAACGAGCGTTCGTGATGACAAGGACAAATCCGCGCTGTATTTAAGCGAGTGTCGACGAATGGGAATTAAAGTTCTTGAGCCTGATGTCAATGAATCTGATGCCGAATACACCCCACGTGGAAATGACATCCGCTTTGGTTTAGCTGCAATTAGAAATGTGGGCGAAGGCGTTGTGGGCTCCATCAAGGCTTCACGCGAATCAAAGGGACGCTTCACCTCATTTGGAGACTTCTTAGCAAAGGTAGATGCTCAAGTCTGTAATAAGAAAACCATTGAGTCCCTCATTAAAGCAGGGGCATTTGGTTCTATGGATGCAACTCGTAAAGGCTTGATGGCGATATATCTAGAGGCTATCGACTCTGTTATTGAGACAAAACGCGCTGAGGCAATTGGTCAGTTCGATCTTTTCGGTGGCGAATCCATTAGTCATGTAGCAGCAATTGATTTAGATATTCCAAAGGGCGAATGGGATAAGGCCATGCTGCTCAGTTATGAAAGGGAGATGTTAGGTTTATATGTTTCAGATCATCCACTGTTAGGTGTCGAGCACGTCTTGCGCGCAAATACTGACATGACTATAAGTGAGTTATTAGATGATGGTGCACAGTCCGAATCAATAGTCACAATTGGTGGATTAATTACCAGCGTTACCCGCAAAGTTTCAAGGCAAGGCGCTTCATGGGCAGTTGTCAGTGTTGAAGATTTAGAGGGTTCACTGGAAGTTCTCTTTTTCGCTAATACGTATAATCAATATTCAATGTCATTAACTGAAGATCGGATTGTTACCGTCAGAGGTCGAGTAGATCGTCGCGAAGACACAGTTCGATTTACCGCCCTTGAAATGTCGATGCCAGATATTTCATCGGGTCCAGCTGGCCCTCTAGTTATTGCGTTACCGATTGCTCAGTGCACCCCTCCGATTGTTGATCGAATCAAAGAGATATTGCGCTCACATCCGGGCAAACGCGAAGTTCATCTACAAATCAAAGACAATGGCAGTGATACATATATGAAGATTGATGCGTTAATCACGTCTTCGCCAAGTTTAAGCGCTGATCTTAAATCGATCTTGGGGCCGAACTGCTTGGTTTAGGCAATAACTACGCTCCGGGAAAGCTCTGACTACAGTTACAATTGGACAATGATTCGTACCGTTGACCTACGCGGTCGTGCTCTGTCAAAGAGTGAATACAACAGAGAACTTCCTCGGGCCACTCTAAATGTGGCAGAAGCCATGGTCCTTATAGAGCCGATTTTGCACCGCGTAAAAACTGGAAATGAAGCTGACTTAATCGCTCTTGCCGAAGAGTTTGATGGAGTTCGGCCTGAGACGATTCGGGTTCCGCAACAGGCGCTAGATAAGGCGCTCAAAGAGCTAGATCCCAAGGTTCGTAAGGCCTTAGAGACCTCTATCGAGCGCGTTCGTACAGTACATACAGATCAAATTCGATCAGAGAAAACTACAACAGTCGTAGATGGCGGAACTGTTACAGAAAAGTGGATTCCAGTTGACCGTGTTGGTTTATATGTTCCAGGAGGTCGCGCCGTTTATCCAAGCAGCGTGATGATGAATGTTATCCCTGCACAAATTGCACAGGTACAGTCCATTGCAGTTGCATCTCCTCCTCAAAGAGAGTTTGCGGGATTTCCGCATCCAACAATTTTGGCGACCTGCGCACTTCTTGGTATCACCGAGGTTTATGCAGTGGGTGGGGCGCAAGCTATTGCACTCTTTGCATATGGCATGGATGGACTATGCGAAAAGTGCGATTTAGTAACTGGTCCTGGAAATATCTATGTGGCGGCAGCAAAGCGTGCACTGCGCGGCGTGATTGGAATTGATTCAGAGGCAGGGCCAACCGAGATTGCCATCTTGGCAGATAAAAGCGCGCTACCTGCCGATATAGCAGCGGATTTAATTAGCCAAGCCGAACACGATGTAATAGCGGCAGCTGTTTTGGTAACCGATAGCGAAGAGCTTGCCGATGCAGTTATGGTCCAGCTAAGAGTGCGTGTACCTGCTACAAAACATGCAGATCGAATACGTGAAGCTCTCAGCGGCGTGCAATCGGCAATAGTGTTAGTCGATTCAATTGCACAAGGCTTGGATGTTGTTAACGCATATGCCGCCGAACACTTAGAGATTCAAACCGCCAATGCTCGTAAAGACGCTTTGAAAATTCGCAACGCAGGTGCAGTTTTTGTGGGGCGGTTTTCACCCGTTTCTTTAGGAGACTATTCCGCCGGTTCCAACCATGTCCTACCAACGGGAGGATGCGCCTGTCACTCCAGTGGTTTATCGGTGCAGAGTTTTCTACGCGGACTACATTTTATTGAATACGCAGAAAGCGCTTTCGCCGATTTAGTTCCAACGGTAGTCACGCTTGCTAACTCAGAAGATCTTCCAGCTCATGGAGAAGCGATGCTTGTGCGATTAGAGGCCTCAGAATGAGCTGGCCAATCTGGCTGCCATTGCGCAAAGATTTACAGTCAATGACTGTTTATGGTGCACCCCAACTTGCGGCTCAAGCCGCACTCAACACGAATGAAAATCCATACTCACCTTCACAAGCATTGCAAGAGGCCATTACTCAATCAGTTGCACTCGTTGCATCGACTTTGAATCGCTACCCAGACCGAGATGCCTTAGTCCTGCGCACTAAACTTGCTACCTATATAAGTGAATCTTCGAATGTACACATTGAAGTTAAGAATATCTGGGCAGCAAATGGTAGTAATGAGATCATCCAATCTCTCTTTTTAGCATTTGGAGACGGCGATGCTATCGGCTTCACTCCTTCGTATTCGATGCACTCATTGATTGCTCAAGTTACGGATACCAATTGGACAAACGGCCAAAGAAATCCCGACTTCACTTTCAATATCGACTTAGCCATCGCCGCTGTTCGCGAACTTAAACCGACCCTAACCTTTATTACAACTCCCAATAATCCAACTGGCGATGCCATCTCTATTCAGGAGATAACTGCTCTAGCTGGTGTTGTCGCCGAACATGGCGGTCTGCTTATAGTTGACGAGGCCTATGCTGAATTCTCGCAGGAGATATCAGCGGTTACTTTAATTGCGCAACATCCCCATGTCATAGTGATTCGTACAATGAGTAAGGCCTTTGCCTTTGCTGGAGCACGTTTGGGTTATTTAGTTGCCGATGCAAAAGTTGTAGATTCCATGATGCTCGTTCGCCTTCCTTATCATTTAAGTGCATTAACCCAAGCTGCAGCCGAGGTCGCTTTAGACCACCGAAGCGAGTTGCTTGCCGGAGTTACATCTCTGGTTGCAGCTCGGGAAGCAATGGAACTATCTCTGCGCGGCCTTGGCTTACGTACGCTGCCAAGCAGCGCCAACTTCATTCTCTTCACCGGATTTAGTGCAAGCGCGCCACAATTGTGGGCCAGTCTTCTAGAAAAGGGTGTTCTGATTAGAGATGTGGGATTATCGGGATATCTTCGCGTAACAATCGGCAATGAGGCCGACAATCAACGATTTATTGACGCCTTAGCCCAACTGTTATAGAAAGTGAGCACCATGAGAATCGCACGCATTGAACGAGAGACCAAAGAATCACATGTCTTAGTCCAACTCAATCTTGATGGACAAGGTGTCATCGATGTCAGCACAGGTGTTCCATTCTTTGATCACATGATGTCTCAACTTGGTAAGCACTCAGGTTTTGATTTAACCGTCAAGACAACTGGAGATATTGATGTTGATTCTCATCACAGCGTTGAAGACACATCATTGGCATTTGGCCAAGCACTTCGCGAAGCACTTGGGGATAAGGCTGGCATTCGTCGATTTGGCGATTCAATGGTTCCGTTAGATGAAGTTTTGGTGCAGGCCGCAGTAGATTTATCTGGTCGACCATATTTAGTTCATCGCCAACCAGAGATTGTTGAACTCATTGGAACTTTCGATACAACACTTGGCAAACATATCTGGGAATCAATTGTTGCCGAAGCCCATATTGCACTGCACATCAGAGTTCTCGAAGGCAGAAATGCCCATCATGTATTTGAGGCACAGTTCAAAGCGGTAGCACGCGCACTTCGCGATGCAGTGTCATTGGATGGACGAGTTGCGGGGATCCCTTCGACTAAGGGCTCTCTTTGATCGCAATACTTGACTACGGATCGGGAAACTTGCGCTCTGCCGAGCGAGCATTTGCAACATCTGGTCACGATGTAGTTGTTACATCAGATGCACGGATTGCATTTGAAGCCGACGGTCTTGTTGTTCCCGGTGTGGGCGCATTTGCTGCATGTATGAAGGGCCTGGATGCCATTGATGGTTCAGAGATTATTCGAAAGCGTGTCTTAAGCGAGCGATCAGTGCTTGGTATTTGTATCGGAATGCAGATTTTGTTTTCACACGGTGATGAACATTCAGATGGTGTTCCACATAGCGGGGTAGGAGTCTGGGATGCAGTAGTTTCAAAGATCTCTGCACCAATACTTCCTCACATGGGTTGGAATACGGTAGATGCAGCACCAGGGTCATCACTTTTCAAGGGTATTGAAGATCAAGCCTTTTACTTTGTGCACTCTTTTGCAGCTAAAAAGAGTGTTGGAGTTCACCAGACGTGGACAACTTACGGAGAAAGATTTTTATCAGGAGTCGAAGATGGTTACGTCAGTGCAACTCAGTTTCATCCTGAGAAATCCGGTGCAGCTGGCTTAGCCTTAATAAAGAATTGGAGTAATTCCCTGTGAACTATTTAGAACTATTGCCGGCAGTTGATGTTAAGGATGCTCGCGCGGTTCGCTTGGTGCAAGGCGAATTATCCAAGGAGAGCATCTATGGATCACCACTTGATGTTGCCTTAGAGTTTCAAGCCGCTGGTGCTGAATGGATCCACTTAGTTGATCTAGATGCAGCTTTTGGTCGTGGCGATAATGCGCAGTTATTGGCTGAAGTTGTTGGAAAACTAGATATTAAAGTCGAACTATCTGGTGGAATTCGAGATGATGAATCTCTACAACGCGCAATTGCGACTGGGTGTCGCCGGATTAACTTAGGTACAGCAGCGCTGGAAAACCCACAGTGGACAGCGCACGTTATTGCCGAATATGGAGATTTGATCGCCGTTGGATTAGATGTACGAGGGCATACATTGGCAGCGCGTGGTTGGACGGAAGAAGGTGGCGAACTCTTTGAAACTATTGAACGCCTAGATAGGGATGGGTGTGCACGGTACGTGGTAACAGATGTAACGAAAGATGGAACTTTGCAGGGCCCAAATATTGAACTCTTGCGCCAAGTAAGTGCAGCAACCACTAAACCAGTGATTGCAAGTGGTGGAATTTCCTCCCTTGAAGACATAGCGGCCCTTGCGGCAATTCGCACATTAGGTATAGAAGGTGCAATTGTTGGAAAAGCTTTATATGCCGGTGCATTTACTCTTCAAGAAGCTTTAGCGATTGCATCGGCATGACTCTTTCTGTCCGCATAATTCCCTGTCTTGATGTGACCGAGGGCCGAGTAGTAAAGGGAGTTAACTTCACTAACCTTGTCGATGCTGGAGACCCAGTAGAGATGGCCGCGCTATATGGGATTGAAGGCGCCGATGAACTAACATTTTTAGATATCTCAGCAAGTAGTGCAGGACGCGAGACTACGTTGGATGTTGTTCGGCGCACGGCTGAACAGGTTTTTATTCCTTTGACTGTGGGCGGTGGAATTCGTAGCGTCGACGATGTAGATCGCCTATTGCGCGCGGGTGCCGACAAGGTTTCGATCAATACATCTGCAATTGCACGGCCACAATTGATCGCCGAAATCGCAGACCGTTTTGGTTCGCAAGTTTTAGTTCTCTCCGTTGACGCACGTAGGGCTCGTACTGCTTCGGGTTTTGAAGTCACAACGCATGGAGGCCGCGAGGGCACAGATATTGATGCATTGGCGTGGGTTGAACAAGCCTGTGCTTTAGGTGTTGGTGAGATTCTTCTTAACTCCATGGATGCCGATGGCACTCGAGCCGGTTATGACATTTCAATGATCACAGCTGTTCGGGCAGTTGCAGGTGTCCCATTAATTGCAAGTGGTGGGGCAGGGGCGTTGGAGGATTTTGCTGCCGCTCTCGATGCTGGAGCCGATGCATTGTTGGCAGCCAGCGTCTTTCACTTCGGAATCCACCGTATTGGCGATGTAAAGTCATATCTGGCAAAGCACAACTATCCCGTGCGCACTAACACCATCGGGTAAGGCAGAATTAAGCCATGGCGCCTTTAGATCCTGCTATCGAATCCCTTCTGAAGGATTCTGGCGTACTGATTCCTGCAATTGTGCAAGATGTGACCAGCCGCGACGTTTTGATGCTTGCCTACATGAACACTGTTGCACTTGCGTTGACACTTGAAACAGGCAAGGCAACGTACTGGAGCAGAAGCCGAAATGAATTATGGATTAAAGGCGCAACATCTGGACACTTTCAAGAAGTGCAATCAGTTGCACTTGATTGTGACGGTGATGCTCTGCTGATCATTGTGAAACAAATCGGGGTTGCCTGCCATACTGGAAACACAACATGTTTCCATACTCCCTTGGACGCACTATGAATTTAAATGAGTTTCGCGCATATGCAAAGATTTCAAATGTAATTCCAGTATCACGTCGCTTATTAGCAGATGGAGAAACTCCCTTAGGTGTTTATAGAAAACTAGCTAAAGATGCTCCCAACACATTTCTTTTAGAGTCGGCCGAACATGGGGGAGCTTGGTCGAGATACTCATTTATTGGAGTCCGTAGTGAGGCAACGTTAAGCGAGTCCAATGGTCTGGCTTATTGGCAGGGAGTAGCGCCCGCTGGTGCACCAACTGGAATCGATCCATTAGTCGCACTTCGATTATCAGCGCAGCATTTAACGTCTCCGAAGATTGCTGGACTACCGCCGCTCACTGGTGGACTCGTAGGCTTTATGGGCTACGACGTTGTTCGCCGATTAGAAAAACTACCAGAGCTGTCGACTAAAGATCTGCCGTTGCCAGAATTGAGCTTTATGCTAACTAGTGATTTGGCCGTGTTAGATCACAGCGATGGAACGATCACCTTAATTGCTAATGCAATTAACTGGGATGGCAGCGATGACCGAATCGATGAAGCATTTGAATCATGTAACGAGCGTTTGGATCGTATGCAGGCAGATTTGAATTCGGCGCTCTCTGGTGATGTTGCACTGATAGATACCCATGCTAAACCTGAGTTTCATTCAAATATGAGCTCTGAAAGTTTTAAAGAGAAAGTTTTAGCAGCAAAAGAGGAGATCCTGGCTGGTGAGGCTTTTCAAATCGTGCTTTCGCAACGATTCTCAATGCCATGTTCGGCCGATGCACTAGATGTCTACCGAATGCTTCGACTCAATAATCCCAGCCCTTACATGTATTTGTTTCGCTTTAACGATGGAATCGAAGTAGTTGGATCTAGCCCAGAAGCTCTCGTAAAAATTAGTGGCCAAGAAGTGATGATTCACCCAATTGCAGGAACTAGAAAACGATCTGAATCACCTGAAGAGGACCACCGTTTAGGTGAAGAGCTACTTGCTGATCCGAAAGAGCGTGCAGAACATCTCATGCTCGTAGACCTAGGTCGCAATGACATAGGCAGAGTATGTAAACCAGGCAGTGTTGAAGTAATTGATTTCATGCATATCGAACGCTATTCACATGTAATGCATATTGTTTCAACGGTTACGGGACAGCTCGCCGAAACGTCAACACCGATTGATGCTTTGTTTTCAGTATTTCCTGCCGGAACTTTATCCGGTGCACCTAAGCCCCGTGCCATGGAGATTATTGAACGACTAGAGCCAACGCGCAGAGGTCTCTATGGCGGAATAGTTGGATATATAGATTTCACGGGAAATATCGATACATGCATAGCCATACGTACTGCACTGATCCATGACGGTACGGCTTATGTGCAAGCTGGCGCAGGTGTTGTGGCCGACTCTGACCCAGAGTCTGAAAACCAAGAGTGTCACAATAAAGCTGCAGCGGTTTTGAGCGCAGTCGATGCCGCTAATAGATTGCGCAAGAGTTGATGGATCAATCTTTAGCAATCGGAATCAGTGTTGGCGCGGTGTATGTTCTTGTTGTAGTTCTCGGTAAAAGGTTTCGCATCTCATCAAAGTATGAGCGAGGTACAAAAACCCTCAATACATGGAGTGCGCAAGATCAAGGTCTTGATCCAAGTACGGAGGCCGATCATGAGCGTTCTTGATTCCATCATCGAAGGTGTCCGCGAAGATTTAGCGTCACGACGCAAACCTCTTGCACAAATTCAAGAGGCAATTGATCGTGCCTCGGCGGTACGTGACCCTTTGCCAACAATGCTTTCATCGAACATGTCACTTATCGCAGAAGTTAAGAGATCTTCACCTAGCAAGGGTTCATTAGCGACCATTGCAGATCCAGCGGCCTTGGCCGAACAATATGCACAGGCTGGCGCAACGATGATCAGCGTACTCACGGAGCGCCGACGTTTTGGCGGGTCTCTAGAAGATCTTGATGCGGTTCGCTCTCGTGTAGATATTCCAATTTTGCGCAAGGATTTTATGATTGATGAGTATCAATTTTTTGAAGCACGCGCTCATGAAGCAGACGTAGTCTTACTAATAGTTGCAGCACTGGGTAAAAACCAACTGAATGACTATTTGCAATTAGCAAGCGAACTCGGCATGCGCGCACTTGTTGAAGTTCATACACATGATGAACTTGAGCGTGCTTTGGAAATCTCGCCAGAAATAATCGGAGTTAACTCACGAAATTTAAAGACGTTAGATGTCGATACCAGCGCTTTTGCAGAGTTAATTCCGCGGATTCCTCATACCTTGGTAAGGGTGGCTGAGTCTGGAATTTCACATCGCAAGGATGTTGATTTTGCGCAAAACAATGGCGCCACTGCAATTCTTGTGGGGGAGGCCTTGGTCCGAGCAGTTGACCCAGCTACTGCCGTGCGCGAACTTCTTGGGCTAGATAGGCTTGAACAATGAGCACCCAGACCAATGACTTTGATGGCCACTTTGGAGAATATGGTGGTCGCTTTGTACCTGAAGCCCTCATTGGTGCGCTCAATGAGCTAGAAGATGCTCACATTAGTTCGCAAAAAGATCCTGTTTTTCTAGCCCAGCTAGCCGAACTGCATCGAACATATACGGGTCGTCCAAGCATCATTACAGAGGTGCCACGTTTTGCCGAGCATGCTGGCGGTGCACGAATAATACTCAAACGTGAAGATCTCAATCACACGGGCAGTCATAAAATCAACAACGTTTTAGGTCAAGCGCTTTTAACTAAGCGAATGGGTAAGAAGCGAATCATCGCTGAAACCGGTGCAGGTCAGCACGGTGTGGCAGCAGCAACTGCTGCAGCGCTCATGGGTCTTGAATGCGTTGTTTATATGGGTGAAGAAGATACGCGCAGACAATCACTCAATGTTGCCCGTATGAAGTTATTAGGCGCCGAAGTAGTTCCCGTGACATCTGGATCTCGTACATTAAAAGATGCCATCAACGAAGCTATGCGTGATTGGGTGACAAATGTTGCCGACACTCACTACTTATTAGGAACCGTTGCCGGACCACATCCTTTTCCAAGTATGGTTCGTGATTTTCATAAGATCATCGGGGAAGAAGCACGCCAACAAGTCTTAGCGCTGACTGGAAAACTGCCAGATGCTGTTCTTGCATGTATCGGCGGCGGTTCAAATGCAATTGGAATTTTCCATGCCTTTATTCCAGATTCCGACGTACGGCTCATCGGTTTTGAAGCAGGCGGCGATGGAGTTGAAACTGGCCGTCACGCTGCAACTATTACTGGTGGCTCACCCGGTGTATTACATGGAACTCGCTCTTATGTCTTACAGGATGCAAATGGTCAGACAATTGAATCGCATTCAATCTCGGCCGGCTTAGATTATCCAGGTGTTGGCCCAGAACATGCCTACCTTCATGACATCGGCCGTGCCGAATATCGAGCAATAAATGATGATCAAGCTATGGAAGCCTTCGCTCTACTATGTAAAACCGAAGGAATAATCCCGGCAATTGAATCGGCACACGCTCTAGCAGGAGCAATGATTATTGGTAAAGAAGTTGGTCCGGATGCCACACTCTTAATCAACTTGTCTGGACGCGGGGATAAAGATGTTCAAACTGCTGCAGAGTATTTTGGGATCCCGCTATGAGTACGTCGCTGGAACAACTATTTGCAAAGACCAAGGCCGAAAATCGTGCGGCGCTCATTGCTTATATTCCAGCCGGTTTTCCAACTATTGATGGCTGCAACAAAGCTATCAAAGCACTTGCAGCAGCAGGAGTAGATGCAATTGAGATTGGTTTTCCTTATAGCGATCCAGTTATGGATGGACCAACAATTCAAGAGGCTGCCGATATTTCACTTAAAGCGGGAACTAATGCACACGATGTTTTTGCTGCGCTGAAAACTGCCAGCGAATGTGGAGTTGCCTGCGTTGTAATGACATATTGGAACCCAATTGAAAAATTTGGCGTTGAAAAATTTGCACAAGCTATTGCCGATAACGGCGGCTCAGGTGTTATTACTCCAGATTTGCCAATTGAAGAGTCAAAGCAGTGGTTAGAGGCAACTAAGAAGTATGCAATTAACCCTATATATGTCGTCGCTCCAAGCAGCAGCAGTGAGCGCATTGCACAAGTAACTGCCAAGACGGGTGGTTTTGTTTATGCCGCTAGCGTTATGGGCGTAACTGGTGCGAGGAGTTCAATCTCAGTTGATGCACGAGACTTAGTCTCTCGTATCCGTTCAACATCACAGTTGCCGGTGTCAGTTGGTCTAGGAGTATCAACGCGCGAACAAGCGCGCGAAGTTGCCGGGTACGCAGATGGCGTCATCGTTGGCTCAGCTTTCATCAAGCTTTTGTTGAATGCAGAGAGTGAGCAAAAAGGCCTGGACGCAGTATCGGCTTTAGCTAAAGATCTGGCTGCCGGAGTGAGAGAGGGACGATGAGTCGTTTCAATGCACGGTATCAAGGTTTTATCACCCTCGTCTTTCGATTGATTTTAGGGGGCGTTCTTGTAGTAGCCGGCGCAATAAAAGCGTTTTCACCATCGGATGCGGCAAGTGCCGTTGCCGCGTACAAGATTTTGCCCAATCAAATCGCGCATATTCTTGGCTACGCGCTGCCGTGGCTAGAGCTGGCAATTGGCCTGCTCCTTATTATTGGAGTATCTGTTCGCTTTGCCGCAATCACTGGCGGGATAGTCATGGTGCTCTTTATCGCTGCCATCATCTCGGTATGGGCGCGTGGTTTATTGATCGATTGTGGCTGTTTTGGTGGTGGTGGGGCTATAGACCCGTCCAAGGCTGCAGCGGTTCACCGAACATATTTCTTGGAGATTCTGCGGGATGCAGGATTGGCATTAAGCGCTATTTATCTATACTTTTTCCCATACGGGCGGTTTGGAATTGAAAAATTATCACTAAATAATGAGGAGCAGTAATGTCAAAGCAAGCTAAGGCCAAAGCAACTTCAGGTGGAGATAATTTTACGCGTTGGTTAGTTATTGGAATGGTTGCACTAGTTGTTGTCACCGGTGTTGCCTTCTCATTAATGAGTCAATCCACAAAGGCCAATGCCTCCTTTACTGCTCTGAAGGATTATAAAATGGCGGCACCAATCTCTGGAACGATTGATCCGGCACAAGGGTCTGGCCTAGTTCTCAACGCTGGAAGTAAGCTGCAGATTGATGTGTGGGAAGACCCTCAGTGTCCAGTCTGCCGGAGTTTTGAAAAGGCCAACGGTGATTACTTAGATCAATTAGTTCGCACAAAGCAAGCAACAGTAGTTTTCCATGTACTTTCTTTCTTGGGTGATGAATCAGTTCGAACTGCAAACGCCCAATTTTGCGCCGCAGATGAAGGTCATTATTTAGATTTCCATAAAGCCGTGTATTTGGTCCAGCCAGCACTTGAAAACTCGGGATTCTTTACAAACGCTAATTTGGTGAAGATCGGTGATTACATCGGACTCAACTCCAAAACTTTCACCGATTGTGTTACTAACGCAACCAAATTCGATATTGTAAAAGCTAACTACGATTCAATGACAACCTACAAAGTCACTGGAACTCCAACGGTATTCATTAATGGAAAATTGTGGGAGCGCAAGTCAACTGACTTTAATCTTGCCGAGTTCCGTCTGGCTGTAGAGGCTGCATAGATTTTGATACGTTCGATTCCATCGCCAACTTTTTCGGTCTTGGAAATCGGACCGCTTACGATTCATATGTATGCCTTGTGCATCATCTCTGGAATCGCACTTGCAATCTGGTTAGGTGACCGGCGCTTTAAAGCAGCTTCACCATATTCACGCTCAATTGTCTCTGAAGTTGCGATAACTGCAGTTCCACTCGGAATCATTGGTGGGCGCATGTACCATGTGATTACTTCTCCGGATGCCTACTTTGGCAGCGGGGGACATCCACTCGATGCCTTCAAAATCTGGGAGGGTGGGCTTGGAATTTGGGGCGCGATTGCACTGGGAACTGTTGGTGCTTGGTGGCGCTACCGCGCACTGAGCAAGAAGTTTGATCTTGCTCGGTTTGCAGTCTTTATGGATGCTCTGGCGCCAGGCGTATTACTGGCCCAAGCAATAG
>CAIXPV010000069.1 GCA_903921405.1 uncultured Actinomycetes bacterium | reverse complement strand
TCAACTGGATTGCAAGGCGCAAAAGGTGACACAGGCACAACTGGTTCTCAAGGTATTCAAGGAGTTAAAGGAGATACGGGTACAACTGGATCACAAGGATCAACCGGTGCAGCTGGATTCTCTAATAGTTATTACTTGGGCATTCAGCAGTGGGTGCTAGCGACTAATGAGGCATTGGGCTATGACGATTCTTTAGTATTCGCTTCACTTGCTGGGTCTAGTTCATATGTTTTTCAAATCGTATTGGATGGCATTTTTGCACCAGGCTCATTTGATTCACAAACTCTTGGAATGCAGGTCATAACATCTTCTGGACTTTCAAGTGTCCAGTATCGAACATTCGTCAGTGATACACGTACTTACATAAACGGAGTAGGTGGTCGTCACTACCAATTCTCAGTCATTGGAACGGTTGTTTGTGGTGCAGAGGCAACAGACCTAAAAATGAGAGCAATCGACGAACTTGGAGTGACTCTTGGAGGAAGCAATCTATTGATTAGTGGAAATGCTCTAATAATGAAGGTCGGATCCGTCGGGTAAAGATTGGAGCGGGTGACCGGGATCGAACCGGCATGGCCAGCTTGGAAGGCTGGGGCTCTACCATTGAGCTACACCCGCAGGGTGGGTAGGGGCTAAAGATACTGGGTCGGTAAGCGATGAGCGAAATCTCGTCTAGACTCCTGCATTGCGCCTCGGGGCGTAGCGTAGTGGCTAGCGCGCCTGCTTTGGGAGCAGGAGACCGGGAGTTCGAATCTCCCCGCCCCGACCAGTTCTTTCTATACGTTCATTACTTATTTAGGAGCCCTTGTGAAAAGCACCGTCGAGACTCTTTCTCCAACTCGCGTTCGTCTTGATATTGAAGTTGAATTTAGCGAGATGAGCTCACACGTAGCCGATGCTTATAAGAAAGTTGCAACACAAGTAAACATTCCTGGATTCCGTAAAGGAAAAGTTCCTGCATCAATGATCGATCAGCGCGTTGGTCGCGGAACTGTTTTGGACGAGGCTATAAATGCCGCTCTACCTGATTTCTACGGCAAGGCTGCACGTGAACATTCAGTTGCAGTTATTGGCCGACCAGTTGTAGATGTAAAAGAGTTTGTTGATAATGAAAAACTTACGTTTACAGTTGAAGTAGATGTTCGTCCAGAAGTTAAGTTGCCAGATTTTTCAACGATTACAGTTGAAGTAGATGATGTTCTTGTTACTGATGCAGATATTGATGAGCAGGTTGAATCATTGCGCACTCGCTTTGGAACTTTAACGACAGTTGAGCGCGCAGTTGTTAACGGCGACTTTGTAACTTTAGATATGAATGCATTCATTAATGGTGAAACTGTTGATGGCGGGCAAGCAAATGATATTTCTTATGAAGTTGGCTCAGATCGCATGATTCCGGGACTAGATGAAGTCTTGATCGGAATGTCTGCAGGAGAGACAAAGAAGTTTGAAACTGAATTAGTAGGACAAAAAGAGGGCGAGAAGGGTGAAGTCGAGGCAACTGTTAAGGCAGTTAAAGAGCGCGAACTTCCACCAGTAGATGATGCATTTGCAAAGCTTGCATCTGAGTTTGATACTTTGGCTGAACTAAAGGCAGATTTCACTGAGCGCCTTGGTCGCGTAAAGAAGATGGAACAAGGAACTCAGGCACGCGATCGCTTAGTTGAAAAACTACTTGCAGATCTAGATATTCCAGTCCCAGATAATTTGGTTGAACTAGAAGTAAATGATCACCTTGAAGGCGAAGGCCGCATGGAAGATGCAGAACATCGTGCTGAAGTAGATGGCCAGGTTCGCTCATCACTGAAGTCAGATTTCTTGCTCGATGCAATCGTGCAG
>CAIXPV010000068.1 GCA_903921405.1 uncultured Actinomycetes bacterium | reverse complement strand
TTGGCGCCGATGGCTACTTTGCACTGGTTCAACAAAGTGAACGCATCGCCGAAGACAGTGGTCTTGATTTAGAAACTGTTACACATTTACTGAACCGATATGGCTCCATGATAAGTGAGATTCTGGATCTAATTAGTAGCCAACCTGGGCTTGCAAAGAAGTTACATAAAGAGCTTCCATATATCAAAGCCGAAATTTATTACGCCGCAAGCCACGAAGGTGCACGCAGCGTTGATGATGTTATTTCTCGTCGTACCAGAATCGCCTTTGAAGCCAAGAATCGCGGCGTAGATTTAGCCGCTGACATTGCTGGACTTATCGCTCCAATTCTTGGGTGGTCTGCAAAAGAGCGCCGAGAATCGGTTGCATCATATGAAGATTTGGTAGAGCGCGAAATTACTGCATTAGATGAATTGCAGTTGAAAGAGGCGAGAGTTAGTTCTTAATCTGGTTAGCACAGCCATCAACTGATGGTTTTGGAGTTGCCTTAATCGTCGATGCTGGAGTTGCAGTTGGTGTTGGGCCTTGAAGTAGCGTAAAAATTACCGGCGCAGAGCTTTGGGCATGAGTTAGTGATACATCTGTGTAGACAACTTTTCCAGTATAAGTTCCAGCGGGAAGTCCCTTAATAGCCAATGTCCACGCACCACTGGTTTCTCGCAACACAGTTTGAGTGGGCTTAATACTCGGTGCATTAATGGAATCAAAAACTAATTTCACACTACCCGTAACTACAGGAGTTGCATCAGGGCGCAGGACGGTAACGTTAAAGGTAACTAATTTATTAGTTGTGGATGCAGATACTCTGTTAACAGTTAAAGCGCTGGGCTCATTGATAGGCATCAGATCAATCGGCTGAGGTGACCAACTTCCTTGAACAAGCTCTAAGAATGCACTGGCACTACCTCTAAAGAGATTGAGATCTAATCGAGAGCCTGGAACACCATACTTAGGCGCAATTCCACATGATGTGTACTGCCATATAGTCCACTGCGAATCACAGTTGGCCCCAGTCCACGAATTCACATAGCAACCACTGGCTTTAAGGCCCGGTTGATTCAGCGGATTTGATGGATCGATGGCGTATTGAGCTAACCACAGTGGGTACTGAGCCAGCTCTGCATTGCGATTCATCGAGCTTTCAAGAAAGTTTGAGTATGAATACAGTATTGGAACTTTGCCAGTCTTCTCTTTTAAGATACGCAAGAAAGTCGTGGCCCATAAAGTTACTGCACTTCGTGTTGCATACTTTTGGCAGGCACCTGTTGTTGAAAGCCGAACACACTTATTTTCAAGGTCTAATGCATACGGCAGATCACGTTGGGTGTATCCACCAATAGATGCCAGGCGCCAGATAGCTTTTTGTGCCTGCGCAGTGGCATCCTGAACAATCGCATCACTATCTGCGACATCGGGCAAGATTGCATAGTGGTAAAACCCCGTATATATACCAGCGGCTTGAGCTGCGCTGTGGTCCATCACTAGATACTTCAGCGACAACAGGTCGGCATCTTCGCGAGTATCTGAGGCTTTAATCATGACAAATCGAATGCCAGCCTCATACATTGCTGCAAAATCAATTGCTTTATCGTTTGGATGTTGCCAACGACTAATGTCGGCGCCATGGATGCGACCGCCGGGTCCAAGTGCGGTTATGAAGAGGGCTGGATCTGCTTGTGAAAGTTCGGGGACTTGTTTAATAGTGATAGTGCGAACGGGGGAGTAAATCGTTTTACCGCTAACACTTGCATGTGCACGATATTGAACTCGTGAATCCACAGCAGTTGCTAACGCCTCAACCTTCCACGTGCCGGCTTTAGCGGTTTTACCTTTAAATCTCGTCTTTTGCCAAGAGTTGGTGATGTTGATATCGAGATAGACATTAATCCCAGATTTAGCAGGACTAAGCGTGCCGTAAAAGGTGATGAGTGCTTCAGAGGCAGATGGCGTCTGCTTGAGTGAAAGAGAAAGTTGGGAGGTTGCTGCCGAAGTCGAGGGCGCCTCTATCAAAGACAGGGCGAGGGCGATGGCCGTGATCAAATATCTAAACTTCATATCTCGATGATTTCGACTTCGATGTGCAGACATTCTTTTATAACAGCAGTTAACAGGCGGTGCTGTTTAAGGCGAGTCTCGGAGTACTCATGGGCTGCTCCGAGCTTTCGACTATCAGAGAAATCCAAAGTCAAAATTTTGCCATCGAAGGAAGCCAATCGTGCATCAAAAAAGGCAAGCCATGCGATGCGGTCTTGTGCAAGTAAGGAGTCCAGAATCTGGTTCCAATGTGTGCGGATATCTGCGAGCTCCATAACGGGCTACTTTAGCGAAATTTGGCAAGGGATAAGTGCTTAGTGGTGAGGCGCGCCTAGCCATTTGTAATATTCACCTACAAGCTGCACTCTCAAATTTTTATTGCGGTCTGGCTGCAGATTTAGCACTAGGGCTAAACGCGAAATAATCTGCTCGACCGACTTTTCACTCACAAAATGTTCTCGCCCAATTTGGGCATTGGTCAAACCTTCGACAACCAAACGAAGTGTTGAAACTTGCAGATCGGTCAAATGAGCCATTAAATCGTGAATCCCTTTTTCAGCAAGTGAAGAATTGCCGTGGATCCACTCTGCCTTTTGATTACTTTGAACCGAAACTCTTGAATCGCTAATTGCTGAGCATAAAACATTGAGATCACTTGCTGAGCGTTTAAGAACAATCTTGGAGCCGCTAGGAATTTGCTTATTAGAATCGCCAATTAAACGCAGGTCAACGCAGCTTTCTAGAATGACAATTCCTATCAACGGGTTAACTTCACGCAAGCGAACCGCTATACGGATCGCAGATACGCCAGCGATATGCATATCCAGAACAATTACATCTGGGGATAACCTACGCTGCAGGTTTACAGCAACACTTTCATTTCGCGCCTCGCCAATTACATCCATTTCATGCATTCGAAGGGCCGCAACAAGAGTTGTTGATTCAAACGGGTCATCTATGATTACTAGCACTCGTTCGTTCATATTTAAAGGGTAAGACCTGCACTGCTACTTAGTGCTCAATGATAAAGCTATTTAAGCAATTGAGAGATGGCACCGCTTATCTCAGAAACAATCATCTCAGCAGATATAGGGCCACCCCTAGAGGCTTTGACTGCAGCTTGTGCATGTATGTATGCACCCGTTGCAGCGACATGCGCCAAGCGATTTGTGTCATTTAAGATTTCAATTGTGTTGGTTGCAACCAAGGCACCAATGATTCCAGCTAAGACATCACCACTACCAGCAGTTGCTAACCATGGAGTTGCAACTGGAAGTTCGATGGATAATTGATCATTAGCAACGAAAGTTCTGGAACCCTTGAGCAGAACCGTTACACCTAAGGTTTGTGCGGCTTGAGTTACCCATTTCTGCGGATTACCTTCGATAGCCTCAACCGATACTGGTACTCCGCGCGCAGTAAGTAGTTTAGAGAGCTCAGCGCTGTGTGGCGTTATTAATGTTGGTTGTTCTAGAGAGCCAGCTAGATGCAGTGCACCTGCATCTAAAACAGTTGGAACGTTTTGCAAACGCAATAGTTTGTACCAGCGATGGCGAAGCCATGTGGTGATATCTGAATACTTATTGGCATCGATACCCGAACCGACCAACCAAGCGCTAACTTTTCCGGGCTGCACTACGGCAGATGGAGTTGCGTGTAAGACTAAATGGGCCAGTCCTGACGAGCTATGAAAACGAATCATTCCGACTCCAGTTGCAGCAGCTGCACTAGTTGAAAGGACTGCAGCTCCGGGATACTGAGCAGAGCCAGTGATAATTCCAATCACACCACGCGAATATTTGTGATCTAGATCAGTTGGAATAACTATGCAGTTTTTAGCATCGCGGGCGCTCCACTTTTTACTAACGTTTTTGATTTCGCTCATGGGTAACTATTGCATGAAATGTGCAATGAGTGATAACCCCTTTAAAATCAGCAGAAAAAGCTAGAAATTGAGCGTACTTTTTTGGCGGCGATGGACATCACCTTTTTACCTCTCGCTATTCATTTCTTTAGGAGTAGTCTGAAAAAAACGGGAGGAAAAAATGAAAAACTTACTCGTATTAGGTGCCGGTTCAGCTGGCACCATGGTTGTCAATAAACTAAGAAAGAAACTTCCAAAGGATACTTGGGGGATAACGGTTATAGATCAAGACTCTGAACACATCTATCAACCAGGCCTATTGCTGATGCCTTTCGGTACGTATAAGCCTGAACAATTGGTTAAGAAGCGCCAGAGCTTTATTCCGAAGGGTGTCGATTTTATTCAGGCAACAGTCGATAAAATTGATCCGCTTATCAACAAGGTCTATTTACAGGATGGCCGCGAAGTTGGTTATGACTATTTGGTTATCGCTTCTGGCACTACACCTCGGCCTGAGCAGACTCCAGGCATGAATGATCCAGCGCTTTGGTATAAGAGCGTCTTTGATTTCTTTACTATGGCTGGATCGTTAGCGTTGCGCGATGCTCTCAAAGATTTCAACGGCGGTCGATTAGTTGTTCATATCTCTGAAATGCCAATTAAATGCCCGGTTGCACCACTTGAGTTCACTTTTCTAGCCGATGCCTATTTCACCAAAAGGGGTATCCGCGACAAGGTTGAGATTGTCTATGTAACACCACTAGAGGGCGCATTTACGAAGCCGGTTTGTTCAAAGCACCTGGGGTGGATGTTGGATGAGCGCAAAATAACTTTAGAGCCTGATTTCGTTATCGAACATATAGATGCCCAGACTAAAACCATGGTCTCTATGGATGAACGGGAGATTCCATTTGATTTGCTAGTAACGATCCCAGTCAATATGGGGGCAGATTTTATTGCCCGATCTGGGATGGGGGATGAGCTGAACTACGTACCTACCGATAAGCACAATTTCTTGTCCGATAAATACCCAAATATCTTCGTATTAGGAGATGCCTCAAATATTCCAGCATCTAAAGCAGGATCTGTTGCACACTTTGCCATCGATTTGTTCTCTGAGAACTTTGTTAACTATGTTAATGATCGACCTATGGAGCATAGTTTTGATGGCCATGCCAACTGCTTTATTGAATCTGGTAACGGCAAAGGCTTATTGATTGACTTTAACTACACAGTCGAACCGCTAACAGGTCGTTTTCCAATCCCAGTGATTGGTCCGCTACCACTGCTAAAAGAGAGCCGTCTTAATCACATCGGCAAACTAGCTTTCCGATGGATTTATTGGCACATCTTGTTAAAGGGACGCTATCTACCAATCCCGGCGCTGATGTCTATGGCCGGAAAAGACTTAGTGATAAAGAGTGAAAAGGAGAAGGCTCATGCCAACAATTGAAATTGCCAGTAAGCCAGTAACGGTTAACGATGAAGGCTTTATGACCGTCTACGACGAATGGAGCGAAGAGATTGCCACTGTACTCGCGGCTCAAGTCGAAATCGAGCTAACACCTCGACATTGGGAGGTCATTCATTTCCTCCGCGAAGACTTCAAGAAAGAGGGCGAATCATCTACTTCACGCCATACGCAAACCGTGGGTGGCTTTCCTATCAAAGAGCAATTCGAACTATTTCCTAAAAAGCCTGCAAAGAAAATGTCTTACATAGCTGGACTTCCAAAGCCTAAGGGCTGCGTCTAAGAGGAGATGACAATGACTACACCTGCGATTGTTCCAAATTTTGGCGCTGAAGACACTGGGCGCAAGTTAGCGATTATCTGTTCTAAAGGAAATCTAGATATGGCATATCCAGGTTTGATTCTTGGTAATGCAGCTTTAGGGGAGGGCATCGAAACTCACTTGTTCTTCACCTTTTGGGGCTTTGACATGATTATTAAATCTCGTATGAATGATCTGCAGTTTTCTCCTGCCGGCAACACAGCTATGCACTTGCCGGGTACGGATGCGCATATTCCACAATCGGTTATGCCAGTTCCGGGAATGACTGCCATGGCAACGCATATGTTGAAGAAACAGTTAGAGGATCTAAATATTCCTGAGGTTCCAGATTTTCTTGAGCAAATTGTCGCTGCTGGCGGCCACTTGTGGGCCTGTCGATTATCTGCTGATATGAACAAAGTCGAGGAGACGGATTTACGTGATGATGTCGAAGGCATTATTAGCGCCTCTGACTTTATCGAAATGACTGAGGGCGCACAGCTTCTCTTTATTTAGAATCAATGAAGTATCTGTAAGAGTGGGGCGGGTCGGGCTCGAACCGACGACGACGGAATTATGAGTTCCGGGCTCTAACCAACTGAGCTACCGCCCCTTAGGGGAGCAGTTTAGGGCAATTTCATCTCGCTGATCTCCTTTGGCCAAACACTGCATCAGCGACCCGTAATCTGCGCTCCTAGCGAAGCCCATTCGGAAATTACCGCGGGAGTAAGTGTTTTATATGCATCACCGTTTAAGCAGAAGCTGGAATAACTAACTGCAGCACAGTCCCAGGCCTATCTTCACGGATGGTGCGCGACCAGTTTCCGCCTGTAATACTCTCAAATATCGCACTACCGAATCCATTGACAGAATCACTTGATAAGCCAGATCCATTATCCGTGAATGTGCACTCTAAATCGCCCACATCGTTGAGCCGCATATCAATTGTTATTCCTGTCGCATTTGCATGTCGAACAGCATTAGTAATCGCTTCTTCCACGGCATCACCAAACCTAGTGACCGGAATCCCAGGTAGATCGTGGGTTATTGAACAAGTAACTTCAAACTCAACTAGATCGGCCCACTGGTGACAGCGAAATTCAGATTCTTGCTGTAAGTCTCGAACATTAAGTTCGTCTCTTACTGCAAAGTCAGAGTCAAGCAAAGTCCGTGCCGCTTCAATGGCTTCTTCTCGGCTTTTTGTATCACCCTTCATGCTCGAATGTTCAAGCAGTGCCGCAATAGCTAACAACTGAGCTTGTAATGAACCATGAATGTACTGTGCCCACTGGCGTGAAATCAGGGCTATCTCAGCTTCTGCAAGACCAATCTCTAGTTTTTGGCGTGCTGCACTAGCAACTAATGCATCTACAACCGCTGATTGATCAACAATGCCAGATTTAGCAAGCGAGATCAGAAGTCCTATTCCAGACATAATGCAAAAGGCCGATATTCCTAGAAGGTAATTATGGTGTTCAAAGGTTGGGAGAAAGTGATAACGAGTTGTTCCGAATACTGCTAGGGAAATAACTGAAGCAAGAGCTACTCGCGCAGGATAGACAAACTCTGACTTCGAAGAAAACTTATTCGCGATTGGACTCAACACTGCCATACTGAAAAAAGATACGAAGAAGAACAATGTACCCAAACCAATTGCGTATCCCAATGGGGCATTGCGAAGTGCAATAGGCATCATCAAAGTGGCTGAAGTTAAACTATAAAAGAGACTATCAATGGGTGGCAGAAAAAGCCCTAGGCGATAAACCTCTAGGATATTGTTAGATTTTTCAAGCTCGTTTTTAATGTGCGGTTCAGATTGTTGCCACAGCTGGTGTGAGAGCGTTCTTAGATTTGTAGATGCGAAATCTCTTAACAATGAACTCGAAATATTGCTGGCCAACTCTGCTTTGAGAGACTTATTAAACTCCTCTTTAGCTGCAGTTCTGCTTAAGTTAAGCTGTTTCGAAATACCCTGCACGATATTGTCGCGGATCTCAGCCGCTAACCCGCTCTGGTTAAACTTAATTTGTTTAAGTCGATTGACTCGCAAATGCAATTCATTTCGTTGATTTGAATAAGAATAGAAAGCGTTCATGAAGACCGCGTTAATCGGCAACCACGACAATCCTAAGAAGAATCCAGACATAGGCCTTACCCAAAAAGCAGATATATCAACCAGTCCAATTTTTCGAATTGCAAAGGCAGTAATTGCCCCTTGAATTGCGCCCCCTAATCCGCTGAGCACAATGAGCCACAGCAGGCGGACCGTTTTATCAGAGCGACGTGCAAATTGTGCACGTAGGAAGTAGTAGAAAATGGCTAGTCCAACGTAACTAACAGCCTTTACGAGCGTCCAGTCTAGAAGTTGGGCTGAATTCTTGATAGAGCTGGATTCAACAAAGATAGATACAGGGAAGGAAATCACAATGAAAACTGGTAAATATCGCAACTGCAGTGCATCTGGACCTTGCACGGCTCGTCGAAGGTCAGTTACATAGTCCTTAATCATTGATCTGTTGAGCTTTGTTTAATGTATAGAAATGCTTAGCAATTAGAACGCGTTGGTTGCTCTTTTCATCGCGTGGAAGACCCAGTTTTTTTGACAATCGTGCTATTGCATTCTCTGTAGATTTAACCGTGGTAAATCGTTCGGCTGCAATAGCACTATTTGATAAACCTAGTGAAACTAGACGCATCAGCTCCATCTGCAGATCAGTAAAAGGCTCCTTATATACACCGTTAGTAAATGAAGCCATAGCTTTACTAGTGCCTGATTGTGCATCCGCAAATGCGATGCGAATAAGCTCAATCAAAATCAACACATTATTGACATCGGCTTTGTTCAAGTATTTTGAATGTGCAGGAGCTTGCGGAAGATTTGGTCTAATAGTGCGGACATCATCGATCGAGGAGACAAATACGATTCCAACATGTGGATTTACCTTCATAATTGCATTCGCCATATCTAATCCAGTTGGCCCAGCTCCCAAATCGATATCTAGAAGAACTACTTGAGGCCTATGTTGGCGATACAGTGCCATTGCAGCACTAGCAGTAGATGCACTTCCCACTACTTGAAATCCGGAGTTATTTAATAACGTAGAGACTAACGTGCGGGTTAGGGATTCATCTTCCACCACAAGCACGGAGATACTTAAATTGGACTTGGCAGCTTCTTGGCTCATTTTGCTCCAAAGTGATTTAGTCAAGGCTTAAATTGTGACATCGCTGGTGTTATTTTTATATAGCGATTAAATGGGGCTACCCCTTTTTATAACATTTAGTACGAAGGGATAACCCTCCAATAGAGGATCCTCCATAACATCACCTTCTACCTAATTGAAACTGTCTGATTAGTCATCCCCTCAATTTGTTAATTCATGCTGTTCTAAATTGCGATGTCGAACGCGCGGTTCTATCTTTTGTAACCAGGAACTACATCACAACTACATCGCAATTTAATCACACCAAGTGAAAGGGAAAATATGGCGCGCAGAAGTGTTAATAAAAAGACAGTTAGAACCACTATTGCTTTTGCATCGATCACAATATTTCTGATGGTTGCACCTGCACTAGCTTCTGCATATTTTGGAGCAGGACTCTTTACAGTTATGTCTCAGAGTATGAAGCCGCATATGTCGGCAGGGGACGCGATTATTACCGATGTTGTTTCAGCTCATGATGTTCGAGTTGGAGACATTGTTCTAACAACTAATCCAGATAACATGGAGCAAGTAGCGCACCGCGTAGTTCAAAATTCAACTATTGATAATATCCACTACACCATAACAACTAAAGGTGATTCTAATCCGCAAGTGGACATGCCTGCTTTGACTTTTCATTCAAATGCACCGTTAAGAAAAGTAATCGCTGTTGTTCCAAAAGTTGGTTATGCATTAGATCTAATTTCATCGACAATTACTAAGACAGCGGGCTCGTTAGCCTTAATTGCATACTTGATTTATTTAGTTCGCAAAACCCGCCGTACGGTTGAGCTTAACGCTCAAGAATTGAACTCTCTCACAAGCGATGAAGAAATCAATGTAAAAGTTCAACAACTAGTACAGGAGCACTTAACAAAGATAACGGGTGCTTCTCCTGCCACGTTACCCACTGTAAGTCGTGAATCCGTTGTGACCCCAGCCGAGGTCACTTCCCAACTTCAAAGATCAAAGGCCGATATTTACTTATAGAGAAGGCGTAGTTAGTCGACTTGCAAATTGCAGGCGATTGTTCAAGAAAAAGAGGTCAGATCATGTTAGGCAAGCTCAATCTATTGAAGGCATCGTGGTCTCTCTCGAGCCTCACGGCCAAAGTTGGTGTAATTGCAGTAGCAACGACCATCGGTCTTGCAAACGTTGTTGGTAGCGCTGGAGCGAGCTTAAATGCCGTTGCAAGCAATGCCACTACTGCAACTTCCATCACTAATGGAACTTTGAGTCTGACCTTAGCCGATGGTAACGGCGGCACTCGCACAGCTGGTTTCACAACGGCAATTACTGGCATGGCCCCGGGTGACACGATTGTTCGTTATGTTCGTTACACACAAGGAGCCAACAACGTTGATGCTCTTAACCCAACGCTGATGATTGCAGATAGCGGATCAACTATTCTGACAAAAGATGTTCGAGGACTATATGTGCTTGTACAGACTTGCTTGAATGCTGCAGTAAGTGTTGCTTACAATAATGATGGAACATGTTCGGCCGGAACTGAGACTATTGTTTTGCACTCAACGCCATTGGCTTCATTAAAGAGTGCAACAGCATTGAACAACTTCGTGCTGAACGGCAATAACACAAACTATTTGAAGTTCTCCATCATGCTACCAAGTGGTAACGATGAGACGAATACAAATGGAACCACAACTATTGCGACTTCTCGTACTCAAACCATCACAAATGTGGTCTCTACTGGAACAGCAGTTGCAAGCACAATCACATTTACTGCATCAGCAACCGATGTTGCCGAATTGCCAGTGGGTACTTCCTTTACTGTTTCAGGTATCAGTTCACCAACTGGATACAACGGTACATACACCGTTCTTGCTCGACCAACTTCAACAACATTTACTGCAGCAGCTGTGAACATTCTCGGTTCAGCTACAAGCAGCGCAGTGACAGGAACGGCGACTGAATCATCAACTCATATACAGGCGATTACTTCAATAAGTGCAACTGCTACTGCAATTGGTAGCACGATTACTTTCACCGCATCAGCAGCTGATGTAACCGAGTTGGCTATTGGACAGTCATTTACTGTCTCATCTGTAGTTGCAAGTGGTTACAACGCCACCTATACGCTTCTTGCTAAGCCATCTTCTACAACCTTTACTGCCTTGGCAGTAAACGTATTGGGTGCGACGACAGCCCTGACCGGAACAGCGACAGAAACCTATACAACGGTTCAAAATCTAACTGCCAATATCACATGGACGTTAGCTGAAGATCAGCGTGTAGGAACTACAACACAAGGATAACAATATGAAGGTTAGATCGGTCTGCGTCTGGTTGATGGCATGCACAATGCTATTTATTCCTGCGCAGACCGATCTTGCTTTCGCTTCCTTGGACGCAATAAAGACATCTGCAACGGCACACTCAATCTCAACGGCCAGCTGGGCTGTTGTAGCAGGGGCAAATTCCTCGGCTACGGCCACGGGTGCATACGGGCCAATTACTCCATGGTCGCAGTCTTGCACCAGCGGAAGCCAGGTCAGCAGAACTATTAATGGATCGTGGACCAGTAGCTCAAAGACAGTCGTATTAAACGATGTATCAGGCTTATGGATTGGAATGGCAGTTACTGAAGACGGTGTTAATAACATCGTAAATAGTGGGACTAATCGAATTACTAATATTAATACGGGTTCAAACCTTATTACTCTAACAACCGGTGGCAACAGCGGAGGTTCAGGAACAACGCTCTATTTTGATGCGGCCGCAAGAATTGTCTCAAGTTGGTCGAACAGCAGCACGCGAGTCACAGTTGATGTCGTTACGGGTATTTCCAGTGGCATGACAGTGACTGGAACTGGAATTGTTAATTCGGGAAGTAATACAGTTTCCAGTGTTAGCACTGGCAATAAGACCGTTACCTTAACAACAGGTGGCAATACATCGCCACAAAATACAATCCTTGTTTTTAAGAATGGACAAGTCTGCAGTAATACTTATAACGAGTTTTTCAGCGTCAATAATACGGGAACTGTCGATGTCGCAAAAGTTGCCCTAACGGAAAGCTCTGGAACAGTAGTTATACAAAGCTGCAATACGGGCGGAGTAGGTACGCCTTATGCCGCATGGAATGAGGGCGCCAGAACTTGCGGCGGCGTCATCAATACTGTCGTGACGGATGGCCTGAGTCATGCATTAAGTGTTCTTGCTGGCGGCACTGTCAGACTCAGAGCATTTTCATCGAGTAGTGATGCGACAACATCTATCTCAGTATCTGTTTCTACCAGTGATCTTAGGGATCCCACTATTACAAATCAATAAAATTGCAAATTTCCGCTAGCGCCTAAGTGGACCCGCCCATTTGAAGTATTCGCCCGCTAATAAAACTCGTTGATTCTTATTGGGATTAGGGCCCACGTTAAAGTGCTGGGAAATTTTAGTAACAATCTGTTCTACCGATTTCTCAGTAACAAAGCGCTCGCGTGAAATGGCTAAATTACTGAGTCCATTTCCCACAAGACGCATGGTCTCAATTTGAACATCAGTGAGGCCAGAGAGAATATTAATAAATAGCTTTGCATTACCAATATTTTCAGCCCCCGCCCAGAGAGAAACATCTTTGGACTTGGCACTTAAAATCGAAAGCGTCACAGCTCTATAAATCAAATCAACTACGCCCTCTGAAGTTTTAAGGATAAGTTGGGAACCATGTGGAATATGCTCAAATGTAATTCCAAGAATTCTAAGATCAGGTGTATCTGCGATTATTACTAGACCCAGATTGGGGTTTATCTCTCTCAACTCTTTGCAAAGATGCAGAGCTTTCTCATTGTTAAAGCGCACATCGATGATTACAACACTTGGTTCGTGAGCTAGAAATAGTGATCGAGCCTCAGCTTCATTCTGCGCTCGTCCCACAACGTTAACGCCGTGGTGGGCCAGGGCCGGAGCCAGAAGAGCGAGTTCAAAGGCCTGGTCGTCGATAATGAGGGTTTTCATGACTTAGCCACGGTAACCAAGTTCCTCTCTTTATGCTCACTGAATTTCTGGGGGTACCCCTCAGGCCCTGTGCCATAAAAAAGTTAGAGCCACTTATTTAGCCGTGCATGAATGGTGAAGGGGAGCAGTTAATCTTGGTCCAATGAAGCGACTTCGATTTCTACCAACAGTGATTGCACTGCTTGCTCCACTTTTGCTCACTCAGATTGCGCCTGCACATGCTAGCACGGTCTACTTATTTCCAGTTGCCGACTGCGCCGTTAACTACGCACACGCTCACCATGACTATGCAGCAACAGATATTTTGGCCAAGGCTGGCTGCAAATTTATTGCTCCTATCAATGGAGTAGTTGATGAAGTCAATCGCATCGATAGTTGGAGCGGGAAAACTAATCTAGGAATAGATCGCGGTGGGCTTTATGTCTCAATTGTCGGTAGCGATGGTGTGCGTTATTACGGTTCTCATCTGCGATCAATACCTGCCAGCATTCAGCCAGGAGTGGTGGTTGTCGCTGGACGTCTATTAGGTGCAATAGGTGCAACAGGAAGTGCGCGAGGAACTTCGCCACATTTACACTTTGGAATTTCGTGGCCAACACCGGCCGATACATGGTGGGTTAGACGCGGGGAAGTTTTGCCCTGGAAATACTTAGATGCCTGGAAAAAAGGTAAGGATTTATCCCCAGTTAAAGAGGTTAATGCGAGAAAGCTAAAAGTTGGTG
>CAIXPV010000067.1 GCA_903921405.1 uncultured Actinomycetes bacterium | reverse complement strand
CGGAAAATCATCCAAATGAGTGATTTTTCTCTTTTGACTGCTACTACCTTGATATATACGAACTGAGTTGAACTGACGGAGGATGTCCGAGCTTGTGATATCAAAACTTGATACTGGTTCCAGCCAAACCACCGAATAGTTAAATAAGTGATTCAGCCGAAGCTCTAAGAGCGGAGGATGAGGGATTTGAACCCTCGAAAGGTTGCCCTTTACACGCTTTCCAAGCGTGCGCACTCGGCCGCTATGCGAATCCTCCTGAGGGGGCAAACTCTATCGGTGGTCTTAACTATGATTACGCCAGATCCCTCGTACGGCGTTACCGTACCGAACTCCCCCAGGGCAGGAATGCAGCAAGGGTAGGTCCGCTCTGGCGGGTGTACGAGGGGTCCTTTTCACGGTTTAATTCGAGCGGGTCAGTAGAGGAGTACGGCGATGTCTTTAGCTTTATATCGTAAGTATCGCCCCTCTGTATTTGCCGACGTAATTGGTCAAGAACATGTCACCGTTCCTCTATCGAATGCATTAACTGGCGACCGCACACACCATGCATATCTATTTTCAGGTCCACGCGGTTGCGGCAAAACATCAAGTGCGCGAATTATGGCGCGCTCGCTGAACTGCGAAAAAGGTCCAACTCCAGATCCATGCGGTGAATGCCAATCGTGTAAAGACTTAGTGGCGAATGGTCCGGGGTCATTAGATGTTATTGAACTCGATGCTGCCACACATGGATTAGTAGATGATGCACGCGATCTTCGCGACAAAGCTTTCTTTGCACCAGTACAGGGCCGCTACAAAATTTATATTATCGATGAAGCCCACCAACTTGGACCAGGTGCGGCTAACGCGTTATTGAAAGTTGTTGAAGAGCCGCCTCCCCACGTTATCTTTATCTTTGCTACAACTGAACCAGATAAATTAATCGCAACTATTCGTTCACGTACTCACCATTATCCATTTCGTTTAGTTCCACCAGGAATACTTGCGGCCCACCTTGAAAAGATTTGTAACTTAGAAGGCGTCAGCGTCGCTAAGGGTGTTATTCCATTAGTTGTACGCGCATCGGGTGGTTCAGTGCGCGATGCTTTATCTGTACTTGGTCAACTACTTGCCGGTGCTGGCAGTGACGGTGTTAGTTATGACATCGCAATTCAATTATTAGGTTTCACTGACGGTGCGTTATTAGATGATGCAATCGATGCGATTGCCGCTCACGACGGTGCAACATTGTTTAAGACAATCGATCGTGTGATCGAATCAGGTCATGATCCGCGTAGATTCACTGGCGACATGTTGGAACGAATTCGCGATTTGATGATCGTTGATGCGCTGAAGGATTCAACGGTTAACTCAATCTTGCGCGATATGCCCGATGACCAGATGGAGCGCATGCGCAATCAAGCTGCCCGAATCGGTAGCGCCAATCTTTCTCGGGCCGCCGATATTGCCGCCGAGGGCCTTACCCAGATGCGCGGGGCAACTGCCCCACGTCTGATGTTGGAGCTCATTTGTGGCCGAATTCTTCTGCCTATTGGTGATTCCAGTGAGTCAGGAATGTTGTCGCGCATCGAACGGTTAGAGCGCGCAGAGAACTTGGCCCCGATGACGGCCGTTCGCTCTTCAGAGGCTCGCACCGTGGAGCCAAAAGAAAGTACAGGCTCCACTCATGCGACCTCTGAAGTCGCTCACTCCAAAGTTGAGGAAGCAGAACCTGCTGCGAAGATCTCTTCTGCAACACATTCGCACGGAGCATTTGATGTTGCAGCGCTACGCCGCGCATGGCCCGATGTCATTGAAGATGTTAAGAAGCGCCGCAGACTTACATGGTCGTTGCTCAGTGCATCGGCGCAAGTATTAGCCGTAGATGACACAGCAATCACAATTGGGATTGTAAATGCTGGTGCGCGCGATTCTTTCGTGCGATCTGAATCCGATGAGATTCTACGCAAGGCCTTTATAGATGTCGTTGGCATTGATCGTCGTATCGAGTGTGTAGTAGATCCTTCGATCGATACTAATACTCCTGCAGCTCGCGAGACTAGAACGTCAGAGGCGCCAACTGATAAAACTTTATTGTCAGGTGCAGCACTCCTTGCTCAAGAGCTTGGCGCTAAAGTGATTGAGAAGAACTAATAGATGTCAGGAATGTATGAAGGCGCGATTCAAGATTTAATTGATGCCTTGGGTCGCTTGCCGGGTATTGGACCAAAATCTGCTCAACGTATTGCCTTTCATATTTTGCAGGCCGAACCCGAGATCGCAGCTGCACTCGTAGATTCAATTCGCACAGTTAAAGAGCGAGTTAAGTTTTGTACTACATGTGGAAATGTTTCTGAAGAAGATGAGTGTCGAATCTGTCGCGATCCACGTCGTGAGAACACGTCAATCTGCGTTGTTGAAGAGAGCAAAGATGTTATTGCGATTGAGCGCACACGCGAATTTCGCGGCAAGTATCACGTGCTAGGTGGCGCGATTTCACCGATCGATGGAATTGGCCCAGAGCAGTTGCGTATCCGTGAGTTAATGGCACGTTTGAGCGATCCGGAAATTGTGGAAGTTATCTTGGCGACGGATCCAAACCTTGAGGGCGAGGCTACGGCCACATACTTAGCTCGCATGATTAAGCCTTTGGATATAAAGGTCTCGCGTCTTGCATCCGGTCTGCCAGTGGGTGGCGATTTGGAGTACGCCGATGAAGTGACGCTCGGACGAGCCTTTGAGGGTCGCCGCAACGTTTAATCCCAGTATGTGACACGTAAGCCGTCTCATATAGTAAGAAATTCGGAAAATCGGTTAGCACCACCGCCAATAATGGGCCACCATTGATACATGGGACTAATTGTTCAGAAGTACGGCGGCTCATCAGTAGCCGATGCCGCGGGAATGAAGCGTGTAGCAAATCGAATCGTGGCCGCAAAGCGCGATGGAAATCAGGTCGTTGTGGTGGTTTCGGCCATGGGAGATACGACCGACGAGCTCATTGATTTAGCTAAACAAATCACGCCGATTCCATCAGGGCGCGAACTAGATATGTTGCTAACTGCCGGCGAGCGAATTTCAATGGCGTTGCTGGCAATGGCAATTACAAATTTAGGACATGAAGCGCGATCCTTTACAGGCAGCCAAGCCGGAGTAATTACTACATCGGCTCACGGACGCGCACGAATCATTGACGTAACACCGGGTCGTATTCAAGAGGCGTTAAAAGAGGGCGCGATTGCAATCGTTGCAGGTTTTCAGGGAATTTCTCAAGATACAAAAGATGTTACAACTCTGGGACGCGGTGGAAGCGATACAACTGCAGTTGCTTTGGCAGCAGCACTTGAAGCCGATGTCTGCGAAATCTACACCGATGTTGATGGAGTTTTTAGCGCCGATCCTCGAGTCGTACCAACTGCGCGCAAATTAAAAAGCGTTACATATGATGAAATGTTAGAGCTTGCAGCAAGTGGTGCGAAAGTTCTGCACCTGCGTTGCGTTGAATATGCCCGACGCTACGACTTACCAATTCACGTACGTTCATCTTTTAATACCAACGAAGGAACTTGGGTGGTTAAAGATCACCCAGAAGGAGCAGCTATGGAACAAGCAGTCATCTCGGGAATCGCACACGACAAGAGCGAGGCAAAGATAACTATCGTCGGCGTACCTGATCGCACCGGTGTTGCCGCGCGTATCTTTCAATCGATCGCAGATGCCGATATTAATATCGACATGATTGTTCAAAATGTTTCCGCTGCAGCAACTGGTTTAACCGATATTTCATTTACTTTGCCAAAAGCTGAAGGCGCCGATGCAACAGCAATCTTGCAAAAGCTTCAAGGTGAAGTTGGCTTTGCCTCGATTCAATACGATGATCAAATTGGAAAGCTTTCATTAGTTGGAGCAGGAATGCGCTCGCACCCAGGTGTGACTGCAACTTTCTTCGGTGCCCTATCTGAAGCGGGAATCAATATTGAGATGATCTCAACCTCTGAAATTCGCATCTCAGTGATCTGCAGGGAATCTGATTTAGAGCGTGGAGCAAGAGCGGCCCACACTGCTTTTGAGCTCGATGCCGACCACAATGAGGCAGTTGTATATGGAGGAACTGGTCGATGACAAAGAAGAAAAACTCTAAGAAGCCATCACTTGCTGTGGTCGGTGCAACGGGTGCAGTTGGAACCGTGATGCTCAGTATTTTATCTGAACGCAAAGATGTGTGGGGAGAAATTCGCCTCATCGCTTCAGCGCGCAGCGCAGGAAAAAAGTTAATGTGCCGCGGAGAAGAGCTAACAGTTGTCGCGCTGTCACCAGAGGCATTTGATGGCATTGATGTTGCTATGTTTGATGTGCCCGATGAGATTTCTGCCCAATGGGCACCGATTGCAGTAGAGCGTGGCGCAGTTGTCGTAGATAACTCTGGAGCCTTTCGAATGGATCCAAAAGTTCCATTAGTGGTGCCTGAAGTAAATCCAAAAGAAGCTAAGAAGCGCCCTAAGGGAATTATTTCGAATCCTAACTGCACGACACTTTCGATGATTGTTGCAATAGGTGCCCTCAATAAGAAGTTCGAATTAAAAGAGCTCGTTGTCGCTTCTTACCAAGCAGCATCTGGAGCAGGTCAACCAGGCATCGATTCTCTACGCGAGCAGATTTCATTGGTTGCTGGAACACAAGCAGGCGAGGCAACTGGAGATGTTCGCAAACTCATCAAAGACTCTGGGCCGTTCCCAGCACCCCTTGTTCTCAATGTTGTGCCGTGGGCAGGTTCACTTAAAGAAGATGGTTACTCATCTGAAGAACTCAAGGTCCGCAACGAGTCTCGCAAGATTCTTGGAATGCCAAAGTTAAAGGTTTCGGCAACGTGTGTTCGCGTTCCGGTTTTGACCACACATTCGTTGGCAGTTCATGCAACATTTAAAAAGGAAGTTACCCGTAAGGCGGCACAAAAAGTTCTTGAAAAGGCCGCCGGTGTCACTCTTTACGATAATCCAGAGAAAATGCAGTTTCCAACACCTAATGATGTAGTTGGCACTGATCCAACCTGGGTGGGTCGGGTCCGGCAATCACTCGATGATAAAAAATCTCTAGATTTGTTCCTGTGTGGAGACAACCTACGCAAAGGAGCCGCGTTAAATACTGCCCAGATCGCTGAACTTCTGGCAGTAGAGTTCACATCATGAGTATTAAAGAGCAGTTACGTTTAGACCTAACCGAAGCTATTCGAGGCAGAAATGAAGTTGTCTCAGGAACTATTCGAATGGTTCTAAGTGCAATCACTAATGAAGAAGTCTCTGGCAAAGAGGCACGAGTATTAAGTGATGATGAGGTCATTACAGTACTTTCACGTGAAGCCAAGAAGCGCCGCGAAGCGTCAGAGGCCTTTGATGCTGCAGGTCGCGCCGATAAGGCCGCACTTGAAAAGGCAGAGGGTGAAGTAATTGCCAAGTACCTACCAGCACAGTTAACTGCCGATGATATTAAGACAATGATTGCCAATGCGATCGCATCAACGGGTGCAGCAGGTCCCAGTGATATGGGCAAAGTTATGGGTGCGATTAAACCGTTAATAGCGGGCAAGGCTGATGGTTCTGTAGTTTCAACCCTAGTGAAGGAAGCGTTAAATAAATGAAATTTGAATATGCAACAGTTCCACTACTTTCGCATGCAACTAAGCAGATTCTTGATACATGGGGCTCCGATGGTTGGGAACTCGTACAAGTAATTCCAGCGCCAGGTACCGGCGAACAACTGGTTGCTTACATGAAAAGAGAGATCAAATGAATACAGTAGATGTGCGCGCGAAGTTAGCCGAGCTTGGTCTAGAGCTTCCAGTAGCGGCAAAGCCTGTAGCTGCCTATGTTCCAGCGATTCGTACTGGAAACATCGTTTTTACTGCAGGCCAACTGCCTTTAGTGGATGGCGAAATGGCTGGAGTCGGCAAAGTTGATGGGGAGATAACCCCAGGGCGCGCTAAAGAGCTAGCTCAGATCTGTGCGCTTAACGCTCTGGCTGCAGTCGAAACCGTTGCCGATATTAATAAGATTACAAAGATTGTTCGCGTAGTTGGTTACGTCAACGGAGTATCTGGCTATATCAATGCGCCATTTGTAGTAAATGGTGCCAGCGAGCTATTTCTAGCTATCTGGGGCGATGGCGCAAAGCATGCACGCAGCGCAGTAGGAATCGCAGAACTTCCATTGAATTCACCGATAGAGATAGAGCTAACGGTCGAGATTACCGACTAAGACCACTTATAACTGAAGTTGCAACTTAACGCGGAACCTCTCACAACTTGCTGTGACTGTTGCGCTCGGTCATTTACCGCGCTTTGATAGACGCTCAAAATCATTAATTAATACTGCGCGACCGTCGAGCTTTAACCAACCGCGACCAGCGAAATCTGCAAGCGCCTTATTAACGGTTTCACGTGATGCTCCAACTAACTGTGCGAGCTCTTCTTGAGTTAAATCGTGGTGCACATAGAGGCCTTCATCAGTTTGTTTTCCAAAGCGCTCACCAAGATCTATCAATGCCTTTGCAACACGTCCTGGAACATCAGAGAACACTAAATCTCCAACGGCCTCATTTGTACGACGCAAACGTTGGGCCAAGCGCTCTAATAAATGAAGTGCTACGGCCGGGTTAACTGCTAACCATGGAATCAACTCTTTGTGTCCAAGGCTTAAAAGTTTGGCATCTGTAACTGCTGTTGCAGTTGATGTGCGTGGACCTGGATCAAAAAGACTTAGTTCACCAAACATATCGCCAGGGCCGAGGATCGATAATAGATTTTCGCGACCATCGCCACTGGATGTTCCAAGCTTGAGTTTTCCCTCAACGATTACATATAGATGATCGCCTTCATCACCCTCGGCAAAGAGAATATTTCCCTTTGAAATCTTTACTGGATCCATCGATGCGCGCAAAGAAGCAGCGGCTTCATCGCCTAGTGCAGTAAACAGTGGTGCTTTACGAAAGACATCATCTTGTTGGGTCACGAGGAGTACTTTATCCCCATGCCCGCCGATAAAGAAAGCCAGAAGGCGGCTCGTGCTATCTACCGTGTCCTCACTAAGACTTATCCAGATATACGCTGCGAGTTGGATTTCCAGAACCCTTTGCAGTTGATTGTGGCTACGGTGCTCAGCGCCCAGTGCACAGATAAGAGAGTTAATACCGTTACGCCAGCACTCTTTAAGAAGTATAAGAACGTAAAGGCCTTTGCAAAGGCAGATGCAGAAGAGATCGAGAGATTAATTTTTTCAACCGGTTTTTATCACAGTAAAGCTCGCCACATAAAAGGCCTTGCTACGAAGATTTTGATTGATTATCAGGGAGAAGTTCCATCAACATTAGAAGAGTTAATTACTCTTCCTGGAGTTGGTCGAAAGACAGCCAATGTTGTTTTAGGCCACGCCTTTGATATTCCAGGAATCACCGTAGATACGCATTTTGGTCGCTTGTCTCGCCGCTTCGGCTGGACTACAGAAAAAGATCCAGTAAAGGTTGAACACATAGTTGGTGAGTTGATTCCGCAATCTGAATGGACGAATCTTTCGCAGCGCATGATTTGGCATGGCCGACGAATCTGTCATTCCCGTAAACCCGCTTGTGGTGTGTGTCCAATTGCAAAGCTATGCCCTAGCGTTGGTATTGGTGAAATGGATGTTGTGAAAGCACAACTTTTAGTAAAAACAGATAAGGATTTTCGATGAAGAGATTGGCAGTCGTGGTTGCATTATTAATGCTAACTAGTTGTTCTGCCCCAAGTGAAAAAATCGCGGGTCAAGTTGTTTCCTGTTCGGGGTTAACAAGTATTACTACTGAAAACTCAATTGTCTTAGGCTGCCTTGATGGGAACGCTGGCGCATCGATCGATGGCATAAAAGGTCCAGCAATCATTAACGTTTGGGGATCTTGGTGCGGTCCATGCAAGCAAGAGATCCCAATTTTTCGCTCCTTCTATTCAAAAGCCAAAGAAGAAGTGGAGCTAATCGGAGTAGATGTTGAAGAAGCATCGATTGACGATGGCCGCAGTTTCGTAGAGAACAATGGCATTACATGGCCAAATCTCTATGATCCCGATGGGGCATCACGCACGTACTTTGGAATGGGCGTACCAGTAACCTGGTTTATATCCGCTGATGGAAGCGTTGCCTATAAGCACATAGGCGTACTTAAGAACGAGATAGAACTCATTTCACTCACTTCACAATATCTTGGAGTAAAGCTTTAATCCTCATCCTTAGCACTGTTGAGCCCATCAGAGATCAACTTCATGACATTTGGATCGGCCAATGTTGTGGCATCTCCAACGACACGATCTTCAGCAACATCGCGCAGTAATCGACGCATAATCTTGCCGCTACGAGTTTTTGGCAGCTCGTTAACAATTAATATCTGTCGTGGCTTTGCAATTGCGCCGATCTCTTTAGCAACATGGTTGCGAAGTTGGGTATTGAGCTCTTCTCCACTTGCATGCGCGATTCCTGAACGTAAAATGACGAATGCAACGATTCCTTGACCTGTCATTGCATCTGCGGCACCAACTACTGCAGCCTCTGCAACGGCTTCATGAGAAACCAGTGCTGACTCAACTTCGGTTGTTGAAATACGATGTCCAGATACATTCATGACATCGTCTACGCGACCTAATAACCAGATTGCACCTTCATCATCTAACTTAGCGCCGTCACCAGCAAAGTAGATCCCGTCAAAGCGCGACCAGTACGTCTCTTTGTACCGTTCGTCTTCACCCCAGATACCGCGCAACATTGCTGGCCATGGTTGATCCAGAATTAAGTAACCACCATGTCCATCGGCAACGGGTTTTCCGGTGTCATCAACCACTTTTGCGCTAATTCCTGGAATCGGACGCATTGCAGATCCTGGTTTAGTTGCAGTGATTCCTGGTAATGGTGAAATCATGATTGCACCTGTTTCGGTTTGCCACCACGTATCAACGATTGGGCATCGGTCGCCTCCGATAATTTCTCGGTACCACATCCATGCTTCAGGATTAATTGGCTCTCCTACAGTTCCAAGCAAGCGAAGTGATTCCAGATTATGCGCCATAGGAAATTCGTCGCCCCACTTCATCCATGTACGAATCAATGTTGGAGCCGTATACAAGATCGTTACCCCATATTTTTCGACAATTTCAAAGATGCGGCCCTTGTGGGGTGTATCTGGTGTGCCTTCATACATCACTTGTGTTGTGCCGTTAATCAGTGGGCCATAAACAACATAACTGTGCCCTGTAATCCAACCAACGTCTGCCGTGCACCAATACACATCGGTCTCGGCCTTGATATCAAAGACAACCTTGTGTGTGTAGGCAACCTGCGTTAAATAGCCTCCAGTTGTGTGAAAAATACCTTTTGGCTTAGCTGTTGTACCGGATGTATACAAAATAAATAGTGGATGCTCTGAATCAAAACTTTCTGCAACATGCTCACTTGATTGGCGGCCAACAATCTCATGCCACCAAATGTCGCGATCTGACCAGGCAGTCTCTTGCTTGGTTCGTTGAACAACTAAAACCTTTTCAACATTGTGTTGACCTTTGAGTGCTTCATCAACGGCCGGCTTTAATGCAAATGCCGCGCCTTTTCTAAATCCACCATCGGCGGTGATAACTAACTTTGCATCGGCATCTTGGACGCGCGATAGCAATGCATCGGCAGAAAAACCACCGAAGACAACTGAGTGAGGCGCACCTATGCGTGCACATGCCAACATTGCGATTGCAGCCTCTGGAATCATTGGCATATATATAGCAACACGATCGCCGGCTTTGATTCCAATCTCAATTAATGCATTCGCTGTCTTTTTAACTTCGGTTAACAGCTGAGAATAAGTAAAAGTTTGCGTATCGCCAGGTTCGCCTTCAAAGTGAATGGCAACACGGTCTCCGCGGCCTTCAGCGACATGAACGTCGAGTGCGTTTACCGATGCATTTAACTTTCCGCCAACAAACCATTTGGCATAGGGGGGTTGCCACTCTAAAACTGTGTCCCATTTCTTTTCCCAAGTAAGCCCGCCAGCTTGTACTTCCCAAAATGCAAGTCGATCCATATTTGCATGCGCGTATTCACCTGCTTGCGCATTTGCATGCGCGGCAAACTCTGGACTAGGTGAAAAGTGGCGATCTTCGCTCAATAGGTTTTCTAAGGACTCTTGGCTCATAACGTGAGAGGCTACCCTTTTGCCATTGTTATCAACAGAGTTTTAGAAGTGCTCTTTCTCATTCCCTTGGGTCTATAAGGATGCGCAGACCTAATGAAAGGAGAACTAATGAGTATTACGACCTTCATCCTGCTCTTTCTAAAGCTTTTGAGTAACCCCACCTTGGTCGCAGCCCTTGCCCGCTTTCTGAGCAACGCCCTTAAGACCTTGATGTAAGAGCGATAAGCCCCCAAAAATAGGCTCGTCTTGGGGGCTTTTTCGCGCCGCTTTTGTACAGAGTGGCGGGTAAGTGAGAGGATTGGCCGTAAGCCTCTAGATGGTTCAACGAAGCGCTCTCCTAGAGTTTTACACCAGAGCCAATAGGAGCAGACCGTGCCAATTGCAACCCCTGAAATTTATGTAGACATGTTGGATCGCGCCAAGAAAGGCGCCTTTGCATATCCAGCGATTAACGTTTCATCATCACAAACCATCACTGCAGCCATTCGTGGTTTCGCCGAAGCTGAGTCAGATGGAATCATTCAATTTTCATGGGGCGGGGCTGAATATGCTTCCGGTTCAACAGTCAAAAAGATGGTCGATGGCGCAGTAGCCCTCGCTGAATACGCACACGTTGTTGCAAAGAACTACAACGTCAATATTGGAATTCATACTGACCACTGCCCAGCTGAAAAGCTAGATGGCTTTATGCGCCCACTATTAGCTTTTGGCGCAGAGCGTCTTGCATCAGGAAAATCTCCATTGTTTAACTCTCATATGTGGGATGGCTCAGCTGTTTCAATGACAGAGAACATGAAGGTTGCAAAAGAGATGTTGGACATGTCTATTGCAGCCCGAACAATTCTTGAGATTGAAATCGGAGTTGTTGGCGGCGAAGAAGATGGCATCGAAGCAAAGCATGATGCCAAGCTTTATTCGCACCCTGAAGATGCACTCCTTACTATTGAAACTCTTGGTACTGAAGCGCGTTACTTGGTAGCTGCGACTTTTGGAAACGTTCACGGCGTTTATAAGCCCGGCAATGTTGTGCTGCAACCAAAAATCTTGGCAACGCTGCAAGAAGCAGTGTCTAAGAAGTTAGGTCTACCAGCCGGAAGTAAGCCAATGGACCTTGTTTTTCACGGTGGTTCAGGCTCATTGCTTTCTGAGATTCGCGAATCACTTGATTACGGTGTAATTAAGATGAATATCGATACCGATACGCAGTACGCATTTACACGTCCAGTTGTAGATCACATGCTAAAGAACTATGACGGCGTATTAAAGATTGATGGCGAAGTTGGAAATAAGAAGCTGTATGACCCACGTGCGTGGGGTAAGGCCGCCGAGGCTGGAATGGCTGCTCGCGTTGTTCGTGGTTGTGAAGATCTTCGCTCTACTGGTACTTCATCACTCAAGTAATTTCTAACTAACCGGAAAGGCTTTACCAATGCCTGCACTTGTTTTGCTCGGCGCCCAATGGGGCGATGAAGGCAAAGGTAAAGCTACCGATTTACTAGGCGATCGTGTTGATTACGTTGTTCGCTACCAAGGTGGCAACAACGCTGGCCACACAGTTGTTATTGGTGATCAGAAGTACGCACTCCATTTACTTCCATCGGGAATTCTCTCTCCCAACGTTGTTCCGGTAATCGGAAACGGAGTAGTTATTGATCCAGGTGTTTTGCTCGAGGAGATTAAAGGCTTAACCGAGCGTGGAATCGATTGCAGCAAACTTGTGATTTCAACTAATGCGCACTTGATAACGCCGTATCACCGCACCATAGATAAAGTCTCTGAGCGCTTCTTAGGTAAATCTAAGATTGGTACAACTGGTCGCGGAATCGGACCTGCTTATGCCGACAAGATCAACCGTATTGGAATCCGCGTTCAAGATCTATTTGATCCATCAATCCTGCGCCAAAAGATTGAAAGCGCGCTTCGCGATAAAAACCAAGTACTTATTAAGGTTTTTAATCGTAAGAACATTGAAGTCGATGAAGTGCTAGAAGAGTATTTAGCTTACGCCGAGATCCTTCGACCATACGTTACAGATACCGTTTTGCTTTTAGATGAAGCATTGAAGGCTGGCAAGCGTGTACTTCTTGAAGGATCTCAAGGAACTCTGCTCGATGTCGATCACGGTACGTATCCATTTGTGACTTCAAGTAATCCAACTGCCGGTGGAGCGTGCACAGGTAGCGGAATCGGGCCAACTAAAATTGATCGTGTAATTGGAATTGTTAAGGCATATACAACGCGCGTTGGCAGTGGACCTTTTCCCACGGAACTCTTTGATGAAGATGGCGAGGCGTTGCGACGTATCGGTGGAGAAATCGGTGTAACAACAGGACGCGCACGTCGATGTGGTTGGTATGACGCTCCCATTGCACGATATGCAGTTCGAGTAAATGGTTTGACTGATTTCTTTTTAACTAAGTTAGATGTTTTAACCGGATGGGAAAAGATTCCAGTATGTGTTGCCTATGAAATCGATGGCAAGCGCGTAGAGGAGCTTCCAGCT
>CAIXPV010000066.1 GCA_903921405.1 uncultured Actinomycetes bacterium | reverse complement strand
TTAGCTGCAACCTTCTTCTTAGCTGCTGGCTTCTTCTTAGCAGCCTTCTTTGCAACTGGCTTTGCCTTAGCAACTGGCTTTGGTTCTGGCTTTGGAGCAGGTCCTAGCTTGCGCTCACCTGAGATGACATCCTTCAAACCCTTTGCAGGTAGGAAGCGAGCCTTCTTTGAAGCCTTGATCTTGATTGTCTCGCCGGTGAATGGGTTACGTCCCATGCGTGCCTTGCGATCAACCTTCTTGAACTTACCGAAATCGTTAATCATGACATCTTCGCCCTTGTGTAGGTTACGAACGATTGTGTCAAAAACGATATCTACAGCGTGTGCTGCTTCCTTCTTGCTGTCGTTGAAGTGTGGTGCCAACGCCGCAATGAATTGGGCCTTATTCATTGAAATCCCCTTATTACGCGTAAATGTTAAGCAATTGCTTAACGTGTTAACAAACTTACGCTGATTTATAGGGGTTTTACGCTATTAATGCAGGCGTGTCGCATCTTTATTTTTCTCTGAAGCAACGAAAAACGCTTGTTTTACGCTTATAAAACTCTCAATGCGACATTGAGAGTTCTTATTTTCCGACCGCACCTATGGCAAAAACCATTGATTTACGCTCACTTTTACTTAGGCACGGATTGGAAGCGTTGCAGGCTTATGCGCAGGGCGCGATTTTTCAAACTCTGTAATGGAATCAACGTGTTTGACGGTTAAGCCAATGTCATCAAGACCCTCCATCAGACGCCAACGAGTGTAATCATCGATGTCAAAGGGTAGAACTACGTTGTTATAGCTGACCGTGCGTGATTCAAGGTCAACGCACACCTTCGTTGTTGGATCGGCCTCTATTGCCGCCCACAGAGCTTCAACATCACTTTGATTTATGATCACAGTTAGCAATCCACCTTTGAGCGAGTTGCCTCGGAAGATATCGGCAAAGCGGCTAGATATGACGGCTTTGAAACCATAATTTTGTAGCGCCCATACTGCGTGTTCGCGCGATGATCCAGTTCCAAAATCGGCTCCAGCTACCAACACTGTGCCAGCTTTGTATGCAGGTTGATTTAATACGAACTCTGGATCGTTGCGCCATGCTGCAAATAGACCATCTTCAAAGCCACTTCGAGTTACACGCTTTAAATAGACGGCAGGAATGATCTGATCGGTATCAACATTGCTGCGGCGAAGTGGAACTGCGGTGCCTGTGTGTGAAATAAATTTTTCCATTTTTTTCTAACAGCCCCTTTACAAATCTGCCGGTGATGAAAGAGTTCCACGAAGCGCAGTTGCAGCAGCAACGAGCGGACTCACTAAGTGTGTACGACCGCCTTTGCCTTGGCGACCCTCGAAGTTTCTATTTGATGTCGACGCGGATCGCTCGCCGACTGCTAATTGATCTGGATTCATTCCAAGACACATAGAGCAACCCGCATTTCGCCATTCGGCTCCAGCATCGATAAATACTTTATCCAAGCCCTCTGCCTCTGCTTCAAGGCGTACCCGTGCAGATCCTGGAACAACCAACATGCGAAGCGTTGTTGCAATTTTCTTTCCCTTGACAATATCGGCTGCGGCTCGTAAATCTTCAATTCGACCGTTGGTGCACGAGCCCAAGAAAACAGTGTCAATGGCTATGTTTTTAAGCGGAGTTCCAGCTTCAAGACCCATATAGACCAATGCGCGCTCGGCAGCTCCGCGTGCTTCCTCATCCTTTATATCTGCAGGATTTGGAACATTCGAACTTAGAGATGCGCCTTGACCAGGATTGGTTCCCCACGTTACAAAAGGCTCCACAGTATCTGCATCTATATTAACTTCCACATCAAATACAGCATCACTGTCAGTAAAGAGAGTCTTCCAATATGCAACGGCAGAATCAAAATCCTCTGGTGCGTGTGGCTTACCCTTGATGTAATCGAATGTAGTTTGATCTGGCGCAATCAACCCTGCGCGCGCACCGGCTTCAATAGACATATTGCACACTGTCATGCGTGATTCCATCGATAAGGCTCTAATCGTGCTTCCACGATACTCAATAACATAACCCTGACCACCGCCAGTGCCGATCTTTGCAATGATCGCCAAGATAATATCCTTTGACGTTACACCTGGCTTTAAAACTCCATCAACATTAATCGCCATTGTCTTTGGGCGCAGCAGTGGCAGTGTTTGAGTTGCCAAAACATGTTCAACCTCTGACGTTCCGATTCCAAAGGCAAGGGAACCAAATGCACCATGAGTTGATGTATGGGAATCTCCACACACAATTGTCATTCCGGGCTGGGTCAAACCTAATTGAGGTCCAACAACATGCACGACGCCTTGATCTTTATCGCCCAACGAGTGACAGCGAATACCAAACTCTGCACAGTTTGCGCGCAGCGTATCTACTTGAAGCTTTGATACAGGATCGGCGATTGGTTGATCAATATTTTGCGTTGGAACGTTGTGATCTTCGGTAGCAATAGTCAGATCCGGTCGGCGCACGTTGCGACCTGTAAGGCGCAGACCATCGAAGGCCTGTGCACTTGTTACTTCATGGATTAAATGCAGATCGATATAGACCAGATCGGGCTCGCCATCGGCGGCACGTACTACGTGTTCTGCCCAAATCTTTTCCGCTAACGTTGTACCCATCGACGCCTGCTCCTTTGAACTCATTGCCATATCAAATATTGGGATGCTAATATCACCCTATGGTCAAGAAGAATAGCGGAGTTGGCGTATTAGATAAAGCCGTAGCGATTTTGAGCACGCTTGAAGCCGGTCCTCACTCATTGGCCGAGCTTGTTGCAGCCACCGGTATCGCCCGCCCTACCGCTCACCGCTTAGCCGTAGCCCTTGAATTTCATCGCCTTGTTGCACGTGATCTTTCAGGACGATTCATTATTGGTAACCGCGCTGCCGAGTTAAGCGCAGCTGCTGGAGAAGATCGCTTACTTGCAGCAGCCGGTCCGGCATTGGCCGCTCTGCGCGATGCAACGGGTGAAAGTGCTCAGTTATATAAGCGCCAAGGTGATCAACGCATCTGCGTGGCCGTAGCCGAGCGTTTATCCGGACTTCGTGACTCAGTGCCAATTGGAGCAGCGTTGACGATGCAGGCGGGATCTGCCGCTCAGATTTTATTAGCGTGGGAAGATAGTGAAAAGATTCATCGCGGTTTAACAAATGCCCGCTTTACCGCAGCACAGTTGTCGGCAGATCGTCGTCGCGGTTGGGCGCAATCAGTTGGAGAGCGCGAAGCTGGAGTTACATCCGTCTCTGCGCCCGTTAAAGCGCCCAATGGAAAAGTTATTGCGGCGGTAAGTATTAGTGGACCGATTGAGCGATTAGGTCGCCAACCTGGCCGCATTCATGCAGCGGCCGTTGTTGCTACAGCTGCTCGCCTGAGTGAATATCTAGCTCGCGAATAACGCG
>CAIXPV010000065.1 GCA_903921405.1 uncultured Actinomycetes bacterium | reverse complement strand
CTAGATTCGACGCCTCGCCTAGTTGGTGCACTGGATTGGGAGTTAGCAACAATTGGTGATCCACTGATGGATTTAGGCTCATCGATGGCCTACTGGATAGATCGAGATGACAGCGGAGCTTTTGCTGATCTGCGCCGCCAACCTAGTCATTTACCAGGGATGCCTACACGAAAAGAGTTCGTAGAAAAGTATTTAGAGAAATCCGAGTGGGAGTGCAATGACTTTTCTTTTTATGAAGTCTTTGGACTCTTTCGATTAACCGTTATTTTGCAACAGATTTGGGCCAGATACGTTGCCGGCCAAACTACAAACCCTGCATTTGCCGGGTTTGGTGATGCAGTGAATTTACTCATTAACCGAGCGATGAGGATTATCTAATGCGCGCAGGAAGAATCACAATAAGCACGCGCCATTTCGAAGTAGTGGAGCATCCAATTCCGGAAGCTGGTTATGGCCATGTTCGAGTCGCAGTAAAAGCAGCAGGTGTGTGTTTATCTGATGTCCACTTACTTGATTCGACTCTTTCTCCTGGTTATTTAGATGGTGATGTTGTAACCATGGGACATGAAGTTGCCGGTGTAGTTGATCAAATAGGTGATGGTGTTGATCATTGGACGATCGGTGATCGGGTCATTGTTTGTGCGGGAATTAGAGATGAAAAGGGCAGAGTACGAACACAAGGTTTTGACTTTGATGGTGGCTTTGCAGATTTCATGATTGCCGATGCACATACTTTAGTTGCGATTCATGAACAACTTAGTTTTGAACAAGCCTGCATTATTCCTGATGCTGTTTCAACACCATGGGCGGCGATTACTCAAACTGCCCAGATGCGAGCTGGGCTATCAAGTGCAGTTTTTGGAATCGGTGGACTGGGGATTCATGCAGTACAACTACTAAAAATTATTGGTTCTTCTCCTATCATCGCGGTCGATCCACTGCCTCTGGCACGTCAGCGCGCACTACTTGTTGGTGCAGATGTTGCACTTGATCCACATGATCCAGAGTTTGCGAAGAAAGTTCGTGCAATCACTCATGGTCGAGGTATTGATTCAGCCTTTGATTTCGCAGGGGTAAATGCTGTTCGCATCCAAGCACTCCCCTTACTTGCAGAAGGTGGCAAGCTAATAATCATAGGAATTGCTAGCGAGCCGATAACTATTCCTAGTGACATGGCCTTTGTTTATAAGCGAAACCAAATTCTTGGACACTATGGTTCAGAAGTACACCACACACAAGAACTGGTTGAACTAGTGAGGGCTGGAAAACTCGATCTTTCAGGCTCGATAACGTCGGTGTTGGCGCTTGAAGATGCTGCGCAGGCGCTGAATCAACTGGCTCTTAAGACGGATAATCCAATTCGGATAGTTCTGCATCCCTAATAAAGGGAACAACCCTTGGCCGACAATGTCGACCAAGGGTTGCATATTCCCCTCGGAGCTTACTTCTACTTAAGAATTAGAAACAATTCTTAAGAGTTCTTAAGTGCCATCAATGGAATGGTGGCTGTCTGCATGTCAGACCAATATGTTTGTAGCTGATTTGGCCACATGAACTTCAAGTACAGTCCAGCAGCGTTAGCTTTTGCTACAAACTCAGGATTTAGCATTGCGGTTCGGATTGCGCTAGAAATCTTGATGACTACCGACGCTGACATTCCTGCAGGACCTGAAATTGCACGTGATGTTGAAACATAGATTGGGTAACCTTGTTCCTTAGCAGTCTTGGCAGTTGGGAAAGTCTTATCCTTGGTCTTAGAGAAAATACCTAGGATGCGAAGCTTGCCACTCTTGATTAATTCATTTGTTGCGCCACCAACATTGAGTGTTCCAGCACTTACTTGACCACCTAATACATCGGCAGTTGTTGCTGCACCGCCGGTGCTATGCACAGCTTGTAATTTAACACCAGCGAGCTGTTGCAGTTGTAGGGAAGCCAAGTGACCATCACTGAGAATTCCGCTATCAGAAATCGTAACTTTTGCTCCGCCTTTAGCATCTGCAATCAGATCCTTGATAGACATATATTTGCTCTCGGCACGAACAACTAGAATTGTTGGAACAACAACCATCATCGCAAGTGGAGTTAGTTTTGTTAAATCATACGTTGCTGCTCTAGTTGGATCTAAGTAAGTAGTTATAGTCGCTGGCAAATGTGTGAAGCCAATTGTGTAACCATCTGGAGCGGCTGCAGCTAAAGCTGAGATACCAACCTGAGAACCAGCTCCTGGCTTATTAACAATTTCAACGTTTGTGGCCCCGATTGCAGTCTTTATGTAAGGGGCAAGCATTCTTGCGCCAATATCTCCAGCACCACCTGCGTCATATGGCACGATTATCGTGATCGTCTTGCCTTTTGCCGGATATACGGCTGCAGAGGCACTCGGAGCGTTCAATAAGAGCCCTGCGATGGACAAAGCACTAACGGCTAACTTGAATTTATTCTTCATCACTCTCGTACTCCTTCTAAGTAGTTGTATTTAGATAATTTCTTACTCTCCAGACAATCGAAACTATGCTCCCCCGTTCCTTGATCGGGAACTCTCTTTTTGATTCTTTAAGCGCATCTTGAGCCATTTAAAAACGGGCCAAATTATCGTGAAGGCTGCGCCGAGCAAAAGGATCAAAGTCATAGGGCGTTGATAAAAGATTGCAAATTCACCGCTGCTGATTTCAAGTGACTTTCTCAAGTTCTTTTCAATCAGTGGTCCGATTACAAGAGTGAGTACAAATGGCGTAGCCGGAAAGTCCATCTTTTTGAACAAGTACCCGAAGAAGCCTGAAATAGTCATCACATACATATTAAAAGTGTCATAAGAAACCGCATAGGCACCGATCAACGTAAATTCTAAGATTAGAACAAACAAGATTGAGTATGGAATTTTAAGAAGTAAAACCCAGATACGCACCATTGGTAAATTGAATACAAGTAAAATGACCTGCCCAATAAGCATGCTAGCGATTACCGTCCACACGAAATCTGGATTATCTCTAAAGAGGAACGGCCCAGGGACGATTCCATTTGACATCATTCCGCTCATAATCATGGCGATCGATGCCGTACCTGGGATTCCTAAGGTGAAAAGCGGAATAAAGTTAGCGTTAACGAATGAGTTGTTGGCAGTTTCTGGTCCCGCGACACCTTCAATCGCACCTTTACCAAACCTGGATGGATCTTTGGCCCTATTGACTTCTACTCCGTATGAAAGAAATGAAGCAATTGCAGAGGTGGCACCTGGAATAATTCCAAGTACGAAGCCGATAAGAGTTCCACGAGCAATGGGCGCGGCAGAATCCCGCAAATCCTGCTTATTTGGAAGTACAGACCCAACCTGAGTGTAAATAGTGTCCTGAACTTTGCGCTCAATATTGACGAGAATTTCTCCAAGACCGAAGAATCCAATTACTATGGCAATAAAGTTGATACCGTCATAGAGTTTAATTTGGCCAAAAGTAAATCGTGGAATTCCCAAATCTGGATCGATTCCAATTGTGCCTATTAATAGGCCCAAAACACCCATTAAAAGCGCTTTAACTGGTGATCCGGTAGCTAAAACTGTAACAAGTGCAACTGCAAAGATCATAAGTGCAAAATATTCTGAGGCGCCTATTTTCAAAGCTGTGTCTGAAAACCACTGTGCCCCAAAGGCTAAGCCCAACGTACCTACAGTTCCCCCAATGAAGGAGCCAATTGCCGCTATTCCAAGTGCTGGGCCGCCTCGACCCTTTTTAGCCATTTGATATCCATCGATTGCAGTTACAACCGATGCGGATTCCCCTGGAGTATTCATCAGCACGCTTGTGATTGTTCCGCCGTAATTAGTTCCATAAAATATTCCAGCAAGCATGATGACAGATGCGGTCGGAGATAGATTCAAGGTCACTGGAATCAATAAGGCAATTGCAGCGGCTGAACCGATCCCCGGCAGAACACCAATCGCTTGGCCTAAAACACAGCCCAAGATTAGGAAGAGAAAATTTAGAGGCTGGAACACGGCTTGTGTGCCATGAAATAGTAAAGTCAAAGTATCCATTGCTATAACCCCAGCGCCGATAGCCACGAAAGAGATGCTTTAGGTAGTTCTACATATAGAAAGTGCGTAAAAACAAAGTACACACCAAAACTGCCAACGAATGCCACCGATAATGTTGTTAATATCTTCTGTTTACCTAGAGTATAAAGAAGTGAAGATATCAAAAGAAATATCGCAATTCTAAAGCCTACATACGATATAAAAAATGCCACTGCGAGAAGTGAAAGAACAACTATAGCTACTCTGATTGCACCAGCTTTTCCTGGCCACAATGGTTCTGATGGTTCAGCGGAAACTATCTCGGCATTCTTTTTTGAAAATACATTTTGAATAATTAAGAGCATTCCCAGAAAGAGAAGCAAAACTCCTAGCCACATTGGGAAAAACCCAGGCCCAGGGCCAATGTCAGTCATATAAATTAGTGACGTAGCACCTTTAATAACAAAGATGCCTAGCACCATAAAAATGGAAGCAGTTATATTCTCTGCTCTTTTCATACTACGCAATGCTTCCCGTTGGGATTTCTAAATTAGCAAGCGGAGCAAACTGCTGACACCCATAAACGTCGCTATCTCCTAGCGCCCCGCTTACGATTAGTCGCGGTATGGTAATTTTAAAGGAGATTGCTGGGTCGTATGCATACAATTTAACGTCTTCTAGTTTAACTCCGTAAATCGCAGCAAATAATTCGCGGTTAATGTAGTTAAGAGCTTTTGCTTCTAGATAAGTCTTTTCCTCGGCGAACATGATGTCAAAAGTGAGTTCAAAAGGCCCGGCGTTCTTACTTCTAATTAATCTGCAAACTTCACGTAGCTTAGTCATGGCTTATTTGACCCCGCTTTCAACTTTTGGGTAATCGAAATAGAAAGTTTTAAACATTTCATCAGTCGGATCTGGTTCAACCACGGCATTAATGTTGAATTCATAAACCGGACCGCGTACAAGATCATTTGCACCATACGGAAGTGCAATATTGCTGGTAAATCCAAACCAGCCTGGTACTGAGACATGCAGAGTTTGGTGACGGGCAACGGATGCGATTGAACTGGCCATTTTTTGATTTTGGGCAGTAACTTCAATCATCAACCCGATTTCATGGCCAATTACTGGAGTTGGTTCGCGCTTCTCCATCACACCATTTCTGCCATAAACGCGAAATTGAACTTTCCAATCGTCTTCAGATAAATCTGGATAGGTGTTCTTTATGCGCTTCTTGATACTTGATTCGCAGCTTTCAAGAAACTTATCGAGTGACTCAAGAATCAACGGATCTCTGATTCCGGCTACGACAATAGTTTGGTATCCAGCGAGCCTGGTTCCTTCAAGTTTGATTGTAAATTTCTCAGATTTTTCAAATTTACTGCCGGTAACTTTTACAACTTTGTCATTGACTGCCTCGTAGACGCTGTCAGTTGTATTCAAGATTCCAGATGGTTCGATTATCTTGTATGGATCAGCGTTTTCATAAAGACTATGTGCGGCAACACTTGTTGGTGTGCAACGTAGCGCTTCGTTTGGTGCCTGGATAATAAAGCTCTCACCTTGAAGAGTTGCAAACATGCAATCTGGTGATGGGCGGTGCTCAACTGCAGCCGCGCCACATTCAAGTATTTTTGCTGCATGCCATGCTGAACCTTCGTGAGCACCATTCATAATAGGAAATGATGCAAAAATCGAGGTATCTGTGGCCCGCCCAGCCAGAACTACTTGCGCGCCATTTCGCAACGCTTCGACGATGGGTTCAGATCCCATCATTCCAACAATGGTGATGCTCTCATCGATGACGGCATCAGTTAGTTCTGGGGCATTTTCTAGTAGTTGGATCTTCCCAGCAGCCAGTTTTTGTTTGAGCCACTCTTTATCTTGGCCACTATAAATCACGGCCATTTTCAACGACAAGTTAAGTTGTGAGATCAAATCCTCAATTAGCCCTTTGGCCCAGTCAACGTTCTTGTCACCGCCAGCACCGCCAGCCGAACCGATAATCAAGGGGATGTTGTTCTCGACCGCCGCCGAAAGCAGCAGCTTTAGGTCTCTGCGATAAGCGGCCTCTGAATATCGGCACGTGCCTGTAGCTAGATCGGTCGGTCCTGAGTCCGTTGAGCCTGCATCGACGCCGATGAAATGAGGTCGCATGGCAAGGCCTTTGTGGAGTGATTCTTCAGGGAAGCCAGTTCCCAGCATTCCTGATGCTGCCAATACGCGAATTTCGATGGGATATACGCTCCAACTCATATTTAGACCGGTCTAAGTTGTTGAATGTAGCCCATTACCCGGAAATACAGAAGGGTAGAACTGTGTTTTGAACCACTTTAATGAGGGACTGAGGGCCTGCCTTCGCCCTGCCTGCAAGGAATGCTGGGGTTCAGACACTTGAACCGAACTTGCCGCGGATTAGCCCCTTTCGCCATTACTGGCGGTTCTCAGAAACAAGAGAGTCAATAGATTTCATTGTTAAAGGATCTTCACTCTGTTTAATTTGCTTATCTGCTTGCGTAAATTAAGCAAACTTCGATCACACGATGCGCTTTGGTACCTGCGCAGAAATTGGAATCCCTGGAAGCAACTTCACAATATTAATTAAGTAAGGCTCGATCTGCTTACTTAATGCACCAGAAGATACCTGGACGTGTACAACAACTTACTGGTGGCGGGTGAAGGATTTGAACCTTCGAAGGCAGAGCCGGGGGATTTACAGTCCCCTCCCATTGGCCGCTCGGGCAACCCGCCAAGGTCGTACAAGTAGTGCGGCAATTATGGATAGTGCGAAGGGAAAGGATACCTTAAGACCGTAGGCACACAAACCGCCTTTTCGAGTGAGGGAGCCCCACAGTGGCAGCAGATAGCAGTTTCGACGTAACCTCTACGATCGACCGGATGGAGCTCGATAACGCCATTAACCAGGCGATCCGCGAGATCGATACCCGCTTTGATTTCAAAAATACTGGCTCAAAGATTGAGTTAGAGGGTGAAAAGATTTTAATCGAGGCCGATACTGAAGAGCGCGCTAAGGCGGCTTTAGATGTTGTTAAAGACAAGATGATCAAACGTGGTGTTTCATTAAAGCACCTTGATGCTGGCGCACCATTTCTTTCTGGAAAGATCTACAAGATCGCCGCGCCTTTGAAAGAGGGAATCTCCACCGAGAATGCAAAAAAGATTGCAAAGCTAGTTCGCGACGAAGGTCCTAAATCGGTAAAGACTCAGATTCAAGGCGATGAGCTGCGAGTTACGTCAAAGAGCCGCGATGATTTACAGGAGACGATGGCCATGATTAAAGACGGTGGCTGGGACTTTGCAGTTCAATTTACGAACTTTAGATAATTGAGTAAAAATAAGACGGGTCTACTCTTTGGAGTAGGTGCATACAGTCTCTGGGGACTCTTCCCTTTGTTTTGGCCATTGCTAGAACCTGCCAATGCCTTAGAAATTGTTTCTCACCGTGCAGTATGGACTTTAGTTTTTTGCTTCATAGTCTTAGCGATTACAAAGTCACTTCGTGCCACTATGATAACTCTCAAACGGCCAAAAGTTGCTGCGAAGCTTTTTATGACCTCATTCTTAATTTCAGTTAACTGGTTGATCTATATCTGGGCTACAAATAATGGCCACGTTGTCGAAGCATCGCTTGGTTATTACATTAATCCTTTAATCATTATCTCTTTCGGAGTTCTCTTGCTGAAAGAGAAAATGCGCATTCTGCAGTGGACCTCCGTTGGAATCGCGACATGTGGAGTATTGGTTCTTACCTTCGATTACGGTCGTCCACCGTGGGTAGCAATTGGCTTAGCAATCTCTTGGGGCAGCTATGGCGTAATGAAGAAACAGCTTGGATTAGGCGCATTAGAAGGCTTATTTACTGAGACTCTCATAGCTAGCGTGCCTTATCTGGCATACCTGATTTATATAGGCAATCAGGGCAACGGTCAGTTCGGCCACAGCCCTGGTTTAACACTCTTGCTCATTAGCGCCGGGGCAATTACTGCGATTCCTCTGCTGCTATTTAATGGCTCTACAACACGTCTGCCCTTGACAGTTATTGGCTTGCTGCAATACATAACACCAACGATTCAATTCTCAATTGGTGTGTGGGTACGGCATGAAGATATGCCGCCTGCACGTTGGGTGGGATTCTTATTTATTTGGCTCGCCTTAACTGCGCTAGCTTTAGATCTTATTAAATCAAGCCGAACGGTCGATAACCGCGTCGCATAGCGACATCAAGGCACCTGTTGCATCATTTATTGGCAGCGGTCCAAGTGCAAGGCGAGCCTCTTTAGCTACCTGGTGCAACTGCTCACGAGATTGTCCCAATGCATCATGGTTGCGAAGTTGAACTAATACTTGCGCAACAATTTCTTCATCCTCAATCGGAGCTTTCAATAGTTGTTGCAGCTCGCGATCTGCCGAGTTATTTGATTTCATAACGTTGAGAGTTACTAACGTTGGAACGCCTTCGCGCAAATCAGTACCAGGCGTCTTTCCAGATTGATTTGATTCACTTGCAATATCGATTACATCGTCGGCCAATTGAAATGCGACACCGATTTTTTCTCCGAATATAGTTACCGTCTCCATAATATTGGCCGGTGCACCTGAAACCATCGCACCATAACGCGCACTTGCGGCAATAAGTGAACCCGTCTTGTCGGCTACAACTTTTAAATAATGCTCAAGTGGATCTTGCCCAGGATTAGGACCTTGGGTCTCCATTATCTGACCAATAACTAAACGCTCGAATGTGCGTGCTTGCAAACGCACCGCTTCAGGACCCAGATCTGCTAATAAATCTGAGGATTTTGCAAAGAGGAAGTCCCCCGTCAAGATTGCAATCGTATTTCCCCAACGAATATTCGCGCTCTCTACCCCGCGGCGCATAGGCGCTTCATCCATGACATCGTCGTGATACAACGTTGCCAGATGTGTGATTTCACAGGCCACAGCGGCAGGGATTACTCCCGATGCCATGGGATCCCCGAATTGGGAGGTCAAAAGTACCAATAATGGCCGCAAACGCTTGCCCCCGGCAGCTACTAAATGGTGGGCAGTTTCATCAACGAACGGATACTCACTCTTTGTATGGCTACGCAAAAGTGATTCAACGCCGGCCATTTGTGCAACCAATGTCGCCTCAAGTGCGGGCGCAACATTTGGAATGCCAAATGACGACATTAGCGAATAAAGGTTGAGAGGTTTGAAATTACGTTCAGGAGTG
>CAIXPV010000064.1 GCA_903921405.1 uncultured Actinomycetes bacterium | reverse complement strand
CCGCCGCATCGCTTAATTATCAACTAGTCATCCGTCACTTCGACAAACAAAATCCCCCGCACAGTTAATGTGCGGGGGTTTTTGTGTTCCCTCGATTTAGAACATCTTATTTATGGAGCAGGTACCGTATGAACATCCAAGTTGTCCTTGATGATGTGAACCTTGAAAGTCCATAGGTTATCTGCGCGTGGGTCAATGATTAATTCAACCCAGTGGTTAAAGCCTGAACCAAATGTCTGTACACGTGTGAAGTTCTCAACTAGTGATCCCTTGTCTTTTTCGACAAGCTTTCCAGCTGTTTCATTCATTGGCATATCAACTTGGTACCAGTGCTCATCGCCATTTTGTAGTAGTACTGGCTTCTTGAATCGCAATGTATTTGTAAGCAGAGCCTGCTTTACGTTAGCAAATGCTGCTGTGTTTTCATTGTTTGGAACAGCTGCATCGCGTGCATAACCTTCCCAGTCCATATTGGCCTGAACTACAACGATTACTCCAACTGATCCATCGGTTACTGCCTTGGCAAAGCCCTTATTGATCCAAGCAACGTTTGCAGCATCGCGTGCCTTGTATTCGGCATCGTTACCATCTACTGCAGTGTCGTTGTATGTCTTAAAGGCTGGAGCTGTGACCGCAGAGTTATTTGCAGAACCTGGAACGTGAGGCAAGATGTAAGTAATTCCCTTAAAGCTAAACATCTGCATTTCTGGGTAGTTGGCATCATGTGAAACTGCGATGCGGGCATTTTTTGAGCCAAGAGAAATATAGGAGCCATCGGCGTTCTGGAAGAAGTTCGAACGAACAAGGGCCAAACGAGTCATCGGATCAAATGCGCCTTTAACTGCGCGATCGCAGTCAACCCATTCGTTGTCGCCAACTGAATAGAACAGTGGCTTAGTAAACTTGTCAAAGAATCCAGTCTTCAGCGCTGGGTATGCAGCGTCCGTGCACTTATCACCCTTACCGCTCATTGTGTCGCCATCAAAGAGGACCAAGTTAATCAATGAGTTTGAGTTGATGTCATTAATAACAGCTGGAGTCTGGGCAACGCCTTTAGCGTCATATGGCATATCGCCAGTCAGCGCGATGCTGTATTTAAATGCCATTGCAGCATTTGCTTGTGTGCTCGCTGCATTTGAAGCTACTAATGCAAGTGAGCCAATGATCAGAAGTGCGAATGCGCGCTTAAGCGCCTTAAGTGTCAGTAAGTTAGTCATTCGCGTATCTTTGTTTTCACAGGTTGCCAGATGACCAACCCTCGGAAACTCCAGTCCAAACAATAAGTTAACAGTTGGATAACTGCTTTTGATGTGGGTAACTCGTAGGCTAAGAAATCTATAACTGTGTTAATCTAATTGCAGTCAGGAAGGTGCACCACAGAGTTACAGAAGATACCCCGTAGAGAAATCTGCGGGGTTTATCTCTTTCACACAAAAAGCCTCACACACCAGCACAATGTGACCTGGCATGAGCGCTGGCTCTGACTCTGCTTCACTTATGAGTTACTTACCGGTCTAGCCTGTAATTACGCCTATTAAGGAGCATCACATGCCGGACATTTCAGAAAAATTCGTAGTCCTAACTATTACTCAACATGAAACACGTGTATGGGCAACAGGAATATCCAAAGGCGCATTACCCGAAAAGATATTTGCACCCTCTGGCCTAAACAGTCACCACTTTAGAACCGATCCCGTTAACCACGGCCGCGGAGATGGCCCAGGAGTTCCCGCATACTTTGAGCAGATTGTTAAATCAATCTCTGGTGCATCAGAGATCTTGCTGATTGGTCACGGTCATGGCAAAGCCAGCTCAATGCTGCACTTCATTCAGTACCTAGAGCGCAAACACGCAGTATTAGCAAGCAAAGTCGTTGATGCGCTGGATACAAATATTGATGCAATGACCGAACCCCAGATCCTTGCGATGGCACGTGATTGGTTTGCAGCACATCCCCGCTAATTAGTTCGGCGGCCTCTGCCAATAATCATCTTCACCAACCCAATAACAACCATCACAAATCCAACCGGCAGAGTCAGCATCATGAACCAGATATAGGTACCTGTGCCACCGCCTTCATCCCACATAGATAAACCTTGAAAGAAAGATGTAACGAAGGCAAGCACAAGGGGTGAGACAGCAAAGATTAGGCCCGCCCGTATAAATGGAAATCGCTTCATAGGAAATCTACTTAGTTGTTCTTTACATACTCGGCAGCGTGTGGAAACCCATTAGCTGCAAGCTTCTCAGCCATATCTTCCTTCACGGCCTTAACAACTTTGTGTGTTCCATTGCAGTTCTTCTCTGGATCTGTGGAATAACCGCATGTACAAGCGCCCATGGAATTTCTCATTTCTTAACTCGGAGGAGGAAATCGTATATGACGTGAGACTCTCGCGCATGGATACGAGACATAACCTCCGTAGCCCTATCGCTGCGGGGTTTATTCTTTTCATAAGCCTGGGCAATTGTAAATAGCTACTTCTGGTAGTGAAAGCGCGCAGAAATAATTACTAGTTTTTTACCCTCAACGCGATAGACCAAGTGATGTGTTTTATCAATGCGTCGTGAATAGGTATCTTGGTCTTGAAACCTCAGCTGCTCTGGCGCACCGATCCCTACAAAGGGAGTCTCCAAAGAATTAGCGATTAATGCATTAATTCGATCTAGTTTCTTCTGATTGCCACTATTGCGCCAGTAATCTAGGTCTGCAAGGGCGCCCGGAGTGGCGACAACCTGGTCTAATTTGTTTTTAGCCACAACTGAACTTACTTACTCTTTTTCTTGGCCTTGCTTTTCACTCTAACTGTTGTGAGTGGAAACTCCACAGTGTGCAGTTCTCCGCGATCGGCTTGAGCCAAGGACTCCAGCAACCATTCACGATTGGCAGGTGTAGACAGCAGATACGCAGTTTCAATCATGGATTCATATTCGCTGACTGAGATTAAAACCGCGTTTCCAGCCTTGGATGTGATGACAACAGGCTTCATATCGGCATTAACCTGCTCGATCAATGGAAATAACTGAGCTCGTGCTTGTGAAGCGGTAATTGCCATGAGGGAGGCCTTTCGTGAGTGGTACAAGAAACAGTACCATGCTCAAGCCTGGCCAACGTGAAGTAAATAGGGCTAATTTTAACTTTGCCCAGTTAGTATGCCCGCATGAAAAGGATTCTGCCTCTGGCCTTAGTTAGCGCTCTTATTGCTTTGCTCTTTATGACAGATAGCCAAAGCTGGGCTGAGACGGTTGCAACAAAATCT
>CAIXPV010000063.1 GCA_903921405.1 uncultured Actinomycetes bacterium | reverse complement strand
CATCACTTTAAATTAGTTACTGAAGGTTTCCGTGTTCCTGCAGGCCAGGTGTACACAGCAATTGAATCTCCACGTGGAGAACTCGGCGCACACGTTGTATCCGATGGCGGAACTCGTCCATTCCGAGTTCACTTCCGCGAACCATCTTTCAATAATTTGCAATCAACTTCTGCAATGTGCGAAGGCAGCATGGTTGCAGACATCATCGGTGCTGTTGCATCTATCGATCCTGTTATGGGAGGCGTTGACCGCTAATGGCTTATTCAACTCAAGATCTAGCAACAATGGATTCAATCATCAAACGTTACCCACGCTCACGTTCGGCGATTATGCCGCTGCTGCACTTTGTGCAATCACGAGTCGGTTATGTCGATGGCGAGGGTATTGAATTAATTGCACAGCTACTGGCGCTAGAAACCGCTGAAGTCTCTGCCGTGGCAACTTTTTACACACAGTACAAGCGCAAGCCAGTTGGTGAATATCACGTCGGTGTTTGCACCAATACTCTCTGTGCAGTCATGGGCGGAGACGCCATACTCGCGGGCTTAAAAGAGCATTTAGGTCTGGACAATGATGGAGTAACCGCCGATGGCAAAGTCTCACTCGAACATATTGAGTGCAACGCCGCATGTGATTATGCGCCAGTGGTGATGGCTAACTGGGAGTTCTATGACAATCAAAGCGTCCAGTCAGCAAAAGATTTAGTGGATTCAATGCGTCAGGGAAATCCAAAGCCTCCCACTCGTGGTCCTAATTCGTTAGTGACATGGAAAGAAGCCTCTGCAGTTCTGGCCGGATTAAATGATGGCAAAGCACATGAAGGCGTTCAAGCTGGCGAAGCATCTTTACTTGGATTAAGAATTTCGAAAGAGGGCAAGTAATGTCTAAGTTAACGCCGATTCTTTCTGCGCATTGGGATGAAAAAGACTCATTTACAATCGAGGCTTACACGCGCAATGGTGGATACAAGGCCTCACAAAAAGCTTTAGCAATGGATCCAGATGCCGTTATTCAATTAGTGAAGGATTCAGGTTTACGTGGTCGCGGTGGCGCCGGATTCCCAACTGGCATGAAGTGGGGATTTATTCCGCAGGGCGATAACAAGGATCACTACTTAGTTGTAAACGCCGATGAATCTGAACCAGGAACGTGTAAAGATATGCCGCTGCTTATGGCAAACCCACACGTTCTGATTGAAGGCTGCATTATTGCCTGCCATGCGATTCGTGCAAAGAATGGATTTATTTATATCCGCGGAGAAGTTACACATATTGTGCGTCGCCTTAATCAAGCAATTGAAGATGCCTACAAAGCTGGGCACTTAGGAAATGGAATCGATTTAGTTTTACACGTTGGTGCCGGAGCTTATATTTGCGGCGAAGAAACTGCGTTGCTTGATTCACTCGAAGGCTTCCGCGGTCAACCACGTCTGCGCCCACCATTTCCGGCTATTGCAGGTTTGTATGCGCGGCCAACAGTGGTCAATAACGTTGAATCCATCTCTGCAGTTCCAGCGATTATCAATAATGGCGCCGATTGGTACCAATCGATGGGAACTGAAAAGAGCAAGGGAGCAACGTTATATTCACTATCTGGCCACGTTAATAACCCGGGCCAATTTGAAGCCCCACTGGGAATAACGTTGCGCGAAATTCTAGAACTTGCAGGTGGAATCCGCACAGGTCATACATTGAAATTCTGGACACCTGGCGGATCTTCTACTCCAATATTTACACAGGACCATTTGGATACACCGCTTGATTATGAAGGCGTAGCAGCTGCAGGATCGATGCTTGGAACTAAAGCGTTGCAAATATTTGATGAGACAACATGCATAGTCCGTGCCGTTTTACGCTGGACTGAGTTTTATAAGCACGAATCCTGCGGTAAGTGCACACCATGCCGTGAAGGCACTTGGTGGTTAGTACAAATCCTGCGCGACCTAGAGGCCGGTAAGGGTAATGAAGCAGATTTAGCTAAGTTGCTTGATCTTTGCGACAATATTTTAGGTCGATCATTTTGTGCACTTGGTGATGGAGCAACAAGCCCTATTACTTCATCGATTAAATATTTCCGCGATGAATATATTGCACATATAACTCAAGGCGGCTGCCCATTTGATCCAGTTGCATCAACTCTATTTGTTGGGGCGGGTGCATAAGTGACTACTGCAGAAATCGTAGACATGATCACTGTTGTGATTGATGGCTTTGAAGTCAGCGTTCCCAAAGGAACATTAGTTATTCGCGCAGCTGAACAACTTGGAATTCAGATCCCACGTTTTTGCGACCACCCATTGCTAGATCCAGTTGGTGCATGTCGCCAATGTCTAGTTGATATTGAAATTAACGGCCGAGCTTTTCCAAAGCCACAAGCATCATGCACGATTCCTGTTGAGCCGGGAATGATTGTGAAGACTCAACTAACGTCAGCCGTTGCCGATAAAGCACAAAAAGGCGTAATGGAGCTGTTGCTGATTAACCACCCACTTGATTGCCCAGTGTGCGATAAAGGTGGCGAGTGCCCACTGCAAAATCAAGCTCTTAGCTCTGGCCACAGCGAGTCACGTTTTCAAGGTGTAAAGCGCACATTTGAGAAGCCAATTAATATCTCATCCCAAGTTTTGCTAGATCGCGAACGCTGTGTTTTATGCGCGCGTTGTACTCGTTTTTCAGAACAAATTGCCAGCGACCCATTCATTACTCTTAATGAGCGTGGAGCGCTGCAGCAAGTAGGAATTTATGAGAAGCAGCCATTTACTTCATACTTCTCGGGTAACGTCGTTCAGATTTGCCCGGTAGGTGCGTTAACTGGAGCTTCATATCGATTCCGAGCACGCCCATTTGATTTAGTCTCAACTCCATCTGCATGCGAGCACTGCGCATCTGGTTGTGACATGCGCACCGATGTCCGTCGTGGAAAAACACTTCGTCGTTTAGCAGGAGAAGATGCATCTGTTAATGAAGAGTGGAACTGCGATAAGGGTCGTTGGGCTTTTAAATATGTCACCGCAGTTGATCGTCTTGCTCATCCACAAGTTCGCAATAGCGATGGCGAGCTAGTTCAGGCGTCATGGCCAGAAGCATTGGCAGCAGCTGCCGCTGGATTAAAGGCTTCACACGCCGCAGTATTGGTCGGCGGACGTGCAACACATGAAGATGCTTATGGTTACAGTAAGTTTGCACGAGTTGCACTTAGTACAAACGATATTGATTTCCGTTCACGCATTTCATCGGATGAAGAACGCGAATTCCTAGCAGCCCGAGTAGTTGGATCGAAAACTACTTACTTAGATATCGATCGCGCAGACCATGTTGTGTTGGTTGGTTTCGAGCCTGAAGAAGAGTCACCAATTGTTTTCTTGCGACTCAATAAGCAGTTCCGCAAGCGCGCGCTGAAAGTAACCTCAATCGGAAGCAAGCTTTCAATTGGAGTTGAAAAACTTAAGGGCGAGTTTGTGAAGGTTGCACCGGGTCAAGAAGCAAACGCCGTTGCTGGTTTGCCACTAACGGCAAAGTCAGTAATTCTGGTTGGCGAACGCGCATCCGAGAGTGCTGGAGTATTAACTGCAGTCGCCGCACTTGCCGATTCAACAAGTGCAAAGATTGCTTGGATTCCTCGCCGTGCCGGAGAACGAGGCGCGCTTGAAGCTGGAGCCATTGGTAACTTGTTGCCAGGTGGTCGTCCAGTCGCAGATGCCTCAGCCCGCGTGGATATCGCTGCACTATGGGGCGCCCCTTCACTTCCAGCTGCTGTAGGCCGAACAAATGATGAGATTTACAGCGCCGTAAATTCTGGAGACATTGGTGCATTGCTTGTTGGTGGAGTCGATCCACTCGATGGCATTAACGGCGCCGCGGCATTAGCTGCACTCGATAAGGCATTTGTCGTATCTCTTGAGATTGCTCCAAGTGAAGTTACGCAGCGCGCAGATGTTATTTTGCCGGTAGCGGCAATCACCGAAAAGAGCGGATCATTTTTGAATTGGGAAGGTCGCGCACGTTCTTTTGATGCCGCAGTAGATGATTCACTCAACCGCAGTGATCTACGAATCCTTTCAATGATCGCCGAGGAGATGGGAACATCATTAAATCTTGGCACAGTCACGGCTGCAGCTAAAGAGATTGCCTCCCTTGGTACGTGGGACGGTGCGCGAGCAACATTGAAGAGCACAAGTGCAAGCAAAGCAGCGACACTTAAAGAGAATGAATTCATTCTTACTTCATGGCGTCGTTTGTTAGATCTTGGCACTTTGCAAAAGGGCGAAGAGAATTTGGCTGGCACTGCGCGTCAAACTGTTGCAGTGATTTCGCCACAACGTGCAGCGACCCTGAGTGTTGTTGATGGTGATCGACTTAAGATTTCAACATCTATAGGTTCAGTAACGCTGAGCGCCTTAGTTGAAGATATTCATGATGATGCAATCTGGGCGCCACGTAATTCACGTGGATCTCAATTACTTGTAAACCTAGGCGCTGCACACGGCGCAGTAGTTACGGTGGTGAAGATATGACAACAGCAGAACTAATTGGAGCAGATCCTGGTTGGTTAATCACCGTGAAGGCTTTGCTCGTCTTTATTTTCTGTGTAGTCCTGACTCTTCTATCGGTATGGGGCGAGCGTCGCTTAGTTGGTCGCATGCAGCAACGCCCAGGACCTAACCGTGTTGGACCTTTTGGTTTAATTCAAGCTTTGGCCGATGGCGTAAAGCTGGCCTTAAAAGAGGATTTAATCCCGGCAGCGGCAGACAAGATTGTTTTCGTTATAGCGCCGATTATTAGTGCTACAACCTGCTTTATGTCCTTCGCAGTAATTCCAATAACTGGACCGGTAACTTTATTTGGACATAAAACAGCGATGCAACTTACTGATTTACCAGTAGGTGTTCTCTACGTCTTAGCTATTGCATCAGTTGGTGTTTACGGAATTATCTTGGCCGGTTGGTCATCTGGTTCCACATATCCACTACTGGGCGGACTTCGTTCCAGCGCACAGGTTATTTCATACGAAATTGCAATGGGACTTTCATTAGTTGCGGTATTTATCTATGCAGGCTCAATGTCAACTTCTGACATCGTGGCCGCTCAAACATCATGGTGGTACGGGGTAGTGCTCTTCCCATCGTTTGCAATCTATGCAATCTCAATGGTTGGTGAAACTAACCGCGCACCATTTGATTTAGCTGAAGCCGAAGGCGAACTAGTTGGTGGATTCCATACTGAGTACTCGTCACTTAAATTCGCGCTCTTCTTCTTGGCCGAATATGTCAACATCATTGCAGTCTCAGCGTTAGCTACAACGCTATTCCTTGGTGGATACCATGCACCGCCATTCTTAGGCTTTACTGAAAACTGGCTCGGTGGTTGGTTCACCGCAATCTGGTTCTTCTCAAAGGTCTTGGCATTTTTCTTTGTATTTGTCTGGTTACGAGGAACACTTCCACGCCTTCGCTATGACCAGTTCATGCAGTTTGGTTGGAAAGTCTTAATCCCAGTTTCAATTATGTGGATCTTGGTTGTTGCAACCCTTCGAGTACTTTCACTACAGGGCGCACCACGAATCATTGTGGTCGCATTCGCATCTGCTGTGGTTTTCTTGATCATGGCGGTCAATATTGGTTTTGAAAATGCGAAAAAGAAAAAGCTTGAAGAAATTGTCGATGACGCTGCTGAACCAAGTTTTGCTGTGCCACAGCTTCCAAGCGCAGTAGCTTCAATTAATGTCTCTAACAAAGAAGGAGTCGACCGTGGCTGAGATCGAACCTTTAAAAAATAACGAGCTTGACCTTACTAAGGTTGATTTCTCACAAGTGGATCAACCTGGATCAGTAGGCTTATTCGGTCACATGAAGGGCTTCTGGGTAACATTTTCTACTATCTTTAAGAAGCCTGAAACCGTTGAGTATCCAGAGGTAAAGGCTCCGACTCAAGAGCGTTTCCATGGGCGCCACCAACTAAATCGCCACCCAGATGGTTTAGAAAAATGCATTGGCTGCGAGCTATGTGCATGGGCATGTCCGGCAGATGCGATTTATGTAGAAGGTGCCAATAACACCGAAGAAAACCGCATGTCTCCAGGCGAGCGTTATGGCAAGGTCTACCAGATTAATTACTTACGCTGCGTTTTCTGCGGTCTATGTATTGAGGCCTGCCCTACTCGTGCCCTGACCATGACAAATGAGTATGAGCTTGCCGATGATTCTCGTGAAAAATTAATCTTTGAAAAGGCCGATCTACTTGGCCCATTGCGCGCAGGAATGTTAATGCCTCCGCATCCAATGTATCCAGATATGGATGATTCGAATTATTACAAGGGCGATGTTACGCAAGCCCATCCATCACAGGATGTGAACAAATGATAGATCTCGCATTACAAGTTGGTCAGACAGCTGCGCCAGAGGCGACGCTATTTTGGATCCTTGCGCCTTTAAGCGTTGTAGCAGCACTTGGAATGTTGCTAGTTAAGAAAGCCGTTCACTCAGCGATCTTGATGGCCTTTGTAATGATCGCCCTAGCAATTTTCTATATTGCACAAGGCGCACCTTTCCTTGGCATCGTCCAGGTAGTTGTTTATACAGGCGCTGTAATGATGCTCTTTCTATTTATTCTTATGCTCGTTGGTGTCGACTCCTCTGATTCATTAACGGAGACGATTCGAGGACTACGTCCAATTGCAATAATTGGCGCGGTTGGCTTTGGCGGCTTAATGGTTTCACTACTTGCCCGTGCCACTCTTGGCCGCAATGCAGTTGGAGTAGAAGCGGTTAATGCCGACGGAAATGTTCAAGGAATTGCAAATCTATTATTTTCAACGTATGTATGGCCCTTTGAAGTTGTATCTGCGCTTTTGATTACAGCGGCCCTAGGTTCAATGGTGTTGGCTCATCATCACCGGATTCAAACGCGACCAACTCAACGCGAACTTTCAATCCAGCGCTTTCGCTCTGGCTCATTGGCAAATGCTGCAGGTTTGCCTGCCCCAGGTGTCTTTGCTCGCCACAACGCAGTGGATGTACCGGCGCTTTTGCCTGATGGAACTGCAGCTGCAGCCTCTATTAATGCCAGCTTAAAGGCGCGCGGAGATGTTTTGAATTCATCGGCCTTTGAACTTGGAACAGTTGATACAAGCGCAGGGGAGGAGAAGTAAATGAATGCAGCAAATTATCTCTATCTCTCAGCACTGCTCTTTACTATCGGCGCCGTTGGCGTAGTAGTTCGTCGTAACGCCATCGTGGTATTTATGTGTATCGAGCTGATGCTCAATGCTGCCAATCTCTCATTTGTAACTTTCTCTAGAATCAATGGAGATCTCAACGGCCAAGTAATCGCCTTCTTCACGATGGTGGTTGCAGCCTGCGAGGTAGTAGTTGGCCTAGCGATTATCGTGACGATTTATCGATCACGCCGATCAGCATCGATCGATGATGCTAGTTTGTTGAAACGATAATTATGATGACATCAACTAGCCTCGTGTATCTGATAGCGCTTCCACTTGCGGGTTCAGCGATTCTTTTGCTCGCCGGTCGTCGCAGTGACAAGTGGGGTCACCTGCTTGCAACTGCACTTTCTGCATCCTCATTCTTTGTTGGTTTGTACCAGCTTTCATTAATGGTGGGCCGCACTAACAGCGATCGGCCAGTTACTCAGAAGTTATTTGAGTGGATCTCAGTTGGCACCTTTAAGATCGATGCCAGCTTGATGCTGGACCAACTTTCAATCTGCTTCGTCCTTCTTATTACTGGCGTTGGCACCTTAATTCATATCTATTCGATTTCTTATATGTCGCACGATCCAGATCGTCGACGCTTCTTTGCCTTCCTCAACCTATTTATCGCCGCAATGTTGCTGTTAGTACTTGGCGATAGTTATCTCAATCTTTACGTGGGCTGGGAAGGCGTTGGCTTAGCCTCATACTTATTAATCGGTTTCTGGAATCAAAAGCCGGCATATGCAACGGCATCTAAAAAAGCATTTGTTATGAACCGTATAGGCGACATGGGTCTGTCATTTGCCATCATGATCGCCTTTGCGACAATGGGAACAGTCTCATTTAGCGGCGTAAAAGAGGCAGCTGGCCACACGTCCACTGCAGCTTTAACTGGAATCGGCATCATGTTATTAGTTGCCGCTACTGGAAAATCAGCCCAGTTCCCATTGCAGGCATGGCTTGGCGATGCAATGGCTGGCCCCACACCAGTGTCGGCACTTATTCACGCCGCGACGATGGTTACTGCTGGCGTCTATTTAATTACTCGATCTAACTTCATCTTTGATGCCGCACCAACTGCACAGTTATTAGTTGTCATCGTTGGCGCAATTACATTGATGTTCGGTGCCTTAATCGGTACTGCTAAAGATGACATTAAGAAAGCCCTTGCAGCATCGACTATGTCCCAGATTGGTTACATGATCTTGGGTGCAGGCCTTGGTCCAGTCGGATATGCCTTTGCAATTATGCATTTACTTACTCACGGATTCTTTAAAGCTGGAATGTTCCTCGGAGCAGGTTCAGTTATGCATGGCATGAATGATGAAGTAAACATGCGCAAATATGGCGCCCTTCGCAAATTCATGCCGATTACTTTTGCAACATTTGGTCTGGGTTACTTAGCGATTTTAGGTGTTCCACCATTTGCTGGCTTTTACTCAAAAGATATGATTATTGAGACTGCATTTAACTCAGGTGGAGCTAAGGGAATTATTCTTGGCTGTGTCACTTTGTTAGGCGCGGGTATAACTGCTTTCTATATGACGCGCGTAATGATTCTGACCTTTACTGGTAAGTCACGCTGGGATGAAGAAGCTCATCCACACGAGTCCCCATGGCTCATGTGGTTACCTATGGCCATTCTTGCAATTGGATCTGTAACGTCTGGATATTTATTGAGCCATGGTGATACTTTGGTTAACTGGCTATCTCCGCTCTTTGTAAATCATGGAGAGCGTGCAGAACTCTTATCTCCAGTGGTTGTATCGGGTCTTGCCTTAGCAATGGTTGCAATCGGTGTTGCAATCGCATTCGTTAAGTATTCACGCAACGAAGTTGCTGCAGTTGCACCTACTGATGTTTCAATCTTTACAACAATTGCTCGCCAGGACTTGTTGCAAGATCGCTTCAATGAGGCCGTCTTTATGCAACCTGGCCAAGCTTTGACCGCTGTTCTGGTTAAGACCGACGAAGCCGTCATTGATGGTGCGGTACGTGGGGTTGGACGAATAGCCCTTGGCTCAGGATCAGCGCTTCGCGGAATTCAGACCGGCTTTGTTCGAAGTTATGCAGCATTAATCTTGATCGGCGCAGTTGCGCTGATCGCAGCGATCTGGGTGGTGACTCAATAATGAACTGGTTAACACTCTTAATGGTTTTGCCATTGATCGGATCGGTAGCGTTGGCGGTACTACCCAAAGAGAATGAAAAGTTAGTCAAGCAGGTTGCACTTGCCTCAACGCTAGTAGTTATGGGCGCAACGATTGCAATGGCAGTTGGTTTCCAGCGCGACAATATAGAGCTTCAGTTTGTTGAGAAGTACGCATGGATCCCATCCTTTGGAATTAACTACGCCCTTGGAGTTGATGGTTTAGCACTTGTCTTGATTTTAATGTCAACCATACTTGCCCCAGTTGTTGTCTTGGCAGGATGGAATGAATCCCAAGGCGGACGCTGGAGCGTTAAAACCTTTTATATTCTCATTCTTGTCTTAGAAACAATGATGATCGGTGTCTTTGCTGCAACCGATGTTTTTCTATTCTATGTAATCTTTGAAGCGATGTTGATTCCCGTGTACTTCCTTATCGGTGGTTACGGAAGCGGAGAACGTTCTGCAGCGGCAGTTAAGTTTTTAATTTACAGTCTTTTCGGTGGATTGATGATGTTGGCCTCAATAATTGCCTTGTACGTTATGTCAGGTGCTCAAGGTGGCCATACATTTGACCTAGCCGCACTGTCACAACTGCAGATGAGTTCGATGACGCAGAACCTCTTGTTCCTTGGATTCTTTATTGCCTTTGCAATCAAAGCTCCGCTGTGGCCGCTTCATACGTGGCTGCCAGATGCTGCCGAATCAGCTACTCCTGGTACATCAGTCTTGCTACTTGGCGTCCTGGATAAAGTTGGAACTTTTGGAATGATTCGCTACTGCTTAACGTTATTCCCAGATGCCAGCAAGACGTTTACACCAGTAATTTTAGTTCTAGCCGTCATATCGATTATCTACGGTGCGATATTGGCAATTGGACAGCGCGATTTGAAGCGCTTAATCGCCTTCACCTCGATCTCTCACTTCGGCTTTATTACGCTGGGAATCTTCGCCATGACTTCGCAAGGCTATAGCGGGGCAGCGTTATACATGTTTAACCACGGCTTCTCGACTGCGGCACTCTTCTTAGTCGGCGGCTGGATGATTTCTCGTCGAGGCTCCTCGACAATCTCAGACTTCGGTGGCTTGCAGCGCATCACTCCAGTAATGGCATGGATGTTCTTCCTTGCCGGGATGTCATCACTGGCACTTCCTGGAATGTCTAGCTTTGTTAGCGAGTTCTTGGTGCTTGTTGGAACATTTACTAGGTACCCAGTACATGCGGTTATCGCAACCTTCGGAATCGTCTTAGCTGCGCTATACATCTTGATTCCAGTTCAAAAAGCCTTACATGGTCCAACAACGCCTGGAAATGAAAACCTTAGTGATTTAAATCTTCGCGAGAAGATTGCGATTGCTCCGGTAATGGCAATCATTATTGTTCTTGGCTTCTATCCTGCACCACTTCTCAATGTTATTAATCCAGCGGCCACACATGTGATTGCTCAATTAGGTTTTAGCGATCCAGCGCCAACAAGTGGAGGCAAGTAATGACATTCACCGCGCCAGTTCTTAACTACACCCTTCTATCACCGATATTGATCCTGTTGGGCGGTGCCTTAATTGGCGTCCTGGTTGAAGCATTTGTTTCGAAGGCTTTGCGTTCAATAGTTCAACTGAGTTTAACTGTTGGAACTCTCGTACTTTCTTTAGCTCAAGTATGGAGAATCCATAACGAGACGTCGATGTCTGCAGCTATGGGATCGGTAATAATCGATGGCCCAGCGATTTTGCTGCAAGCATCAATTCTTATTATCTCCATCATCTCGATTTTTCTATTTGCAGATACGGATCACTTCACCGCACTTGCTGCAGCTCTGCCTGGCTCTGAAGAAGAGCGACATTCTCTTGAAACCGGTAATCAAGTAACTGAGGTCTACCCACTAACTCTCTTTGCAATCTCTGGAATGATGTTATTTCCGATTGCTAGCGATTTGATTACCTTATTTGTAGCTCTAGAGATGCTTTCTCTGCCGCTGTACTTAATGGCCGGACTTTCTCGCCGCCGCCGCCTAGCTTCACAAGAGGCTGCGCTTAAATACTTCTTACTGGGTGCCTTTTCATCGGCGTTTTTCCTCTTTGGAATGGCCTATTTATACGGCTATTCAGCCTCTATTACGTATGCAGGAATCCGCGAATCAGTTGTCGGCGGAAGTGGAAATGACGTACTGCTATTGATCGGTATCGCCTTTCTATCAATTGGACTGCTCTTTAAAGTTGGCGCAGTTCCATTCCATGCCTGGTCACCAGATGTGTATCAAGGTGCGCCGACTCCAATAACTGGTTTCATGGCAGCTGCTACAAAAGTCGCAGCCTTTGGTGCGATGCTTCGTATTTATTACACCGTATTTGCTAATGCGCAATGGTCGTGGACTCCACTGCTATCAGTGATTGCAATTATTACAATGCTCTTTGGATCATTGGTTGCAATCGCTCAGCGTGATGTAAAGCGCATGTTGGCATACTCATCAATTGCTCACGCAGGTTTCTTGCTGGCTGGTGTAATCGCCCTCAATAAGGCCGGACTTGAAGCGTCGATCTTTTATTTGTTTGCGTATGGAGTAGCCACGGTTGGCGCATTCGCCGTTGTAACACTTGTCCGTGACTCATCAGGTGAAGTCACTGATTTAAATCGCTGGAAAGGCCTAGGAAAGCGTTCTCCTTGGGTTGCAGCAACGTTTGCTGGATTCTTATTGGCATTTGCTGGGATTCCTCTAACAAGCGGATTCATTGGAAAGTTTTCGATCTTCTCAGCTGCCTATGAAAGCGGAGCGAAAGGCGTTGTATTCGCCGGCGTATTGTCGAGTGCAATTGCAGCCTTCTTCTACATTCGTGTCATTGTTTTGATGTTCTTCACCGATGCAACTCAAGATGGCACAAGTGTTCAATTGCCATCAGCGCTCACACGTGCAACTCTCGTTATATCTATTGCAATCACAATTGCACTTGGTGTCTACCCAGCACCACTCCTGAACGTAATTTCAAACCTCTCAACCTTTATTCGCTAATGTCGTCATTTGGCATTCCAAATGTTGCGCCCGCACTTGAGGCGACATTGGTTGCACAAATGGCCGGAGTTGAATCTCTCTTACGCAGTCACACAAAGAGTGAGTACCCGTTCGTTGATGAAACTGCCCACCATTTAGTAGCTGCCGGGGGCAAGCGTTTGCGCCCATTATTGGTGCTTTTGACCTCGCAATTCGGGGATCCCATGGCATCGGGAGTAATCCCTGCTGCTGTGGCCTGTGAAATCACACATCTGGCAACGTTGTATCACGACGATGTAATGGATGAAGCGCCTATGCGCCGCGGGGTAGAGAGCGCGAATATTCGTTGGGGAAATACGATTGCAATCTTGACGGGGGACTTCCTCTTTGCAAAATCCTCAGATTTATTAGCAGATCT
>CAIXPV010000062.1 GCA_903921405.1 uncultured Actinomycetes bacterium | reverse complement strand
TCAGATGATGGTTGGTGAATCAAGATACGTGAGTGCTCGAGTGCATAACGCTTACCTTTAGCACCACCGGCAAGGATGACAGCTGCAGCAGATGCGGCCTGACCCAGGCAGATAGTGCTGATATCTGGGCGTACAAACTGCATGGTGTCATAAATTGCAGTCAGCGCAGTAAATGAGCCACCAGGTGAGTTGATATAAATCATGATGTCGCGATCTGGATCCATTGACTCCAGAGTTAACAACTGCGCCATAACATCGTTTGCGACCGTGTCATCGATTGGCTGGCCTAGAAAAATAATGCGCTCTTCGAAAAGTTTTGTATACGGATCAAGGCGTTTGAAGCCATAAGCCGTCTTTTCTTCGATAGTAGGAAGAACGTAGCGTGCGCTGATCTCTTGAATATGTTTCATTACGCTTTTCCTCCTGATACTTGACCATCTGATGTTGCAATGTGATCGATAAATCCATATTCCTTTGCGTCAACGGCGTTAAACCAGTTATCGCGATCTGAGTCGATCAAAATCTTCTCTAAAGTTTGACCAGTGTGCTTGGCATTGATTTCTGCCATTGTGCGCTTGGTGATTGCCATTTGCTCAGCTTGAATGCGAATATCCGTTGCAGTTCCACCGATTCCACCTAGTGGTTGGTGCATCAAGATGCGGGCATTAGGTGTTGCATAACGCTTGCCAGGTGCACCGGCAGTTAGCAAGAACTGACCCATCGATGCAGCGATTCCCATACCGACAGTTGCAATATCGTTCTTTACATATTGCATGGTGTCGTAGATAGCCATACCTGCAGTGACCGAGCCACCAGGTGAGTTCACGTAAAGGAAAATATCTTTATTTGAATCTTCAGCAGCTAATAACAAAATCTGCGCGCAGATTGCATTGGCCATATCGTCTCGAACTTCACCGGCTAGAAAGATGATGCGCTCACGTAGTAAGCGGTTATAAACCTGATCATCTAAGCCGATCATTCCAATGCTCGATGAACGAGCATGTATCTGACCAACTTGTGGGCTAAGAAAATCCACGGGTATTCCTTCCGGTTGCTTTTATTACCTGTAGTGAGGCTAACAATAGTGCGGGCTAAATGCTTCCCAATAATGCAAAAAAAGCAGCGTGAAGGCCCTTGTGTTCGCTTAGGGCTAAAGCCCAGTGAGATTTATGCCTCTTCGACTAGATCAGATAGCTCGGCCTGTGGGCGAAGTGCCTCAAGGTCGATGACCGTACCCGATGCATCTTTGACCGTTACGCGACCCAAGATTGAAGCCAATGCCTTCGCCCGAGTTACTTCTGCGACCAACTGTGAAATCTGGCCAGCCTTTTGCAACTCTTCGGCAAACTGCTGTGGAGCCATTCCATAGCGCTGTGAAGTGCGCACTAAGTACTCAGTTAATTCAATCTCAGTAACCTGAACATCTTCAGTCTGCACGATTGCATCGAGCAAGAAATCTGACTTCAGTGATGAGCGAACCTGGCCATCTACTTCAGCACGATGTTCTTCATCTTCCATGCGGCCTTCGCCTTCAAGGTGATCATTTACTTCTAGTTCAACCAAATT
>CAIXPV010000061.1 GCA_903921405.1 uncultured Actinomycetes bacterium | reverse complement strand
TTAAACTCCATAAGAAGGCGCCCATAGTTAATGAGATTGCATGTTCGCGTACATCACGCTTTTTGATAGCACATGCCGAATAAACAGTAGCTTTCTTGCCGCGTACTTTTCGTGCGATAGCTGTTGCAGCTAACCGAAGTGCGGGAGTGGAGCCATCTCCAAGACTTGTTAAGTACAGACGATCTGTAGCTACATCCGTTGCACTAACTGGAACTTCAAAGATCTCGCCACTTTTGCCGGTTGGAGAAAAAAATGAAAGTTCATCTACCAATTTTATGTCAAAGAGTTTTTCAATCTGCGCAATAAGGGTGCCCGGACCTTGAAATGAAAAATCGCCCGTATCGTTTTTTAGAAAACCTAGAGCAATGGAATCTGCCTGAATGGCATGAGCCAGATCTACTGGAGCACCGCAAAGTATGGATGACATGCGTTGAAGGCTATCGCCCCGACTGCTCTACTTCTTAACTAAAGCGACTGCGGTATGAAGTGCGGCGCTGAGATTATTTGCTTCCTCTGCATTGAGCTCAACGACCAAGCGGCCACCGCCCTCAAGTGGGATTCGCATGACTAGGGAGCGAGCCTCTTTTGTGACCTCCATAGGACCATCACCTGTTCGGGGTTTCATGGCTGCCATGGGGAGACTCCTTTGTGCGATGTGTGAGGGGTAAGAGGAGAAGTATCTCGCATTGGGCGCTTGCGTGGGAAATCGGCAAAGGCGGTTTAAAGCCCCAGAAACTGGCTCAACCGCGCCTTTCCAGAGCTGATAACGCTATCAACGGCGTGTTCTGGAACCTTGAGAAGCTGGGCAATCTGATCTGGTGACATCTGGCGCAGGTAGTGCATGGTCAGAATGAAGCGCTCTTCAACTGGCAACGACTCTAGAACCTCTGCCAGTGTTGCCGGTTCACTCATCCCCCTAGGTTACTGGCATTGACCACGCCTTTGCCTCACCTATGAATTAGCGGAATGTTCGGGCAAACCTAAAAAGAGAAATACGGACTCCGCTAAAAATTCCCGGCCACAAAGCTAAGAAGATGATTCGCGGAGCGATGATTTCCTCTGACCAGTTAAAGCGAGTGCGTTGTGAGTTAACTGCGATTAACTCAAATCTTCCACTTCCTTTAATTACTGCACCCGTATGTAAAACATCAGCGCTAAATGGAGGATCCCAAGAAGTTACGCTCATTGAATCTAAGATTCCAAACTTGCCTAAGCCTGTGAGTGCTTGAATCTGCGTTCCGACTCCAACCCTTACATTCGATGTAACCCAGATTTTAGTTGCCAGCATCCATTCGCCCTGGCTTTCCCAATCAGATAATGAATCCCAGACTTTCTCGATGGGTGCATCGATGTAGATTGATATCGCTATGCGATTACTTGTCATTGCTTGCAAGCGATAAGTGCTTCATCGACATTTGTTGTCCATGTTATTAACTCACGCATACCAGGCTTAATGAAATTTTCTGCTTCAAGATGAATAACTAATTCATGCAATGGATCATAAATTCCAAATGGATCTAAAATCACGACGGGCTTGTTATGAAACTTCAAATAGCGGCCTACCCAAATTTCAAAGAACTCTTCAAGAGTTCCTGCTCCGCCTGGCAAAGTTATAAATGCATCTGAAATATCGGTGATCATCGCTTTGCGCTCGCCCATGGTTTCAACTACATGCAACTCTTCATTGTCGTGATCTGCAAACTCAATATCTACAAGGGCTTGTGGAATAACACCCACAGTTCTGCCTCCTGCTGAACGAGCACCGCGAGACACTGCTCCCATCATTGAAATATGTCCGCCACCAGTAATCAGTTCCCAGGATTTGAGGCCGATTCCTTCGCCAAGTTGATAGGCAAGATCAACATATTTAGGGTCGATAGTCGCAGATGAGGAGCAAAAAACACCGATACGCATGCCTGCAAGGATAGGGGTTAGGCTTAGCCCATGACGACCATCGCATCCGGCCACGCAATTGCAACATTTGCACATGGAAAACTTCTTGATGCTTGGTTCCCACATCCTGTTCTGGCTCCACTTACCGCCGATGCCCCTGACGAATTAAAAGAACTCGTTGGTCTTGATGCTGCGCGAGGTGTAAGCCGTGAATTAGTGAGCTTAGAGATTGTGCTCTCTGCAGCTCCAACGTCAGCACTCGATGCATACCTGCGCCTGCATCTTCTTTCCCACCGTTTAATCAAGCCACATGGTGCATCACTTGAAGGTGTATTTGGATTATTAAACAATGTTGTATGGACATCGGTCGGACCATGCGCAGTTGAAGATTTTGAACTCACACGGGCACGATTGAAAGCGGCCCATGGGCATGTCACTATTTTTTCAGTCGATAAATTCCCACGAATGGTTGACTACGTTATTCCAAGCGGCGTACGAATTGCAGACGCTGATCGCGTTCGCTTAGGTGCTTATTGTGCCTCTGGAACTACCGTGATGCACGAAGGCTTCATTAACTTTAATGCCGGGACTCTTGGCGCTTCCATGGTTGAGGGTCGAATCTCTGCGGGTGTCGTAGTCGGCGATGGAACCGATGTTGGTGGCGGTGCATCCATTATGGGAACTTTAAGCGGGGGCGGAAAAGAAGTAATTTCAATTGGAGAAAAATCTCTCCTCGGTGCTAACTCAGGGTGTGGTATTTCTCTTGGAGATAACTGCGTCATTGAAGCAGGCACGTACATAACTGC
>CAIXPV010000060.1 GCA_903921405.1 uncultured Actinomycetes bacterium | reverse complement strand
GTTTCGGCATCTGATTCATACTCTTGGCGCACTTTGCCGCGGAAATTATAGATTGCGTCATAGCCGCCCCATAAAATTTCATTATCTTTTGTCATTCGATAGTAATGGAACTGGTTACCGGCATCGGATAAACCTTCGCGCTCATTCCAGCCAATAGATTCAAGTTGTGCAGGCGTTAGTGGTTCTGTGACCAATTGGAAATCATAAACAGGTACAACATATTTATGTGCACTACGAACGAGAGATTTAAATACATTGGTCGCTAACGCAACTTTTTGTGCATAAACACTTCCATAAGGAGTATGAACAATCATTCCATTGTTGGTTCGCTCTAACCATTCAACATGGGTATTTTCAAAAATTCGGACACCCAGTGAAATACAAGCGCGCTCTAATCCCCACACTAAACGAGCTGGATCGACAAGAGCTGTTCCATCTGGATCCCACAAAGCGCCTTTATAGAGTGGAGATTTAATTCGAGCTTGAACTTCATCTTTCGTTAAGAGCTCCACATTATCGCCAAATGAATTTCGCAGCTCGGCCTCTTCAACCATTCCAGCCATCTGCCACTCTTCAATAGCGACTCGAAGTTCACCATTCCATTCAAAGTCGCATTCGATTCCATATTTTTTAATTGTGGCTTCAATACCATCAAGATTTTCGCGACCCATTCTTTCAATGATCGACATCTCATCTTTAAAGCGACTATAGCCATTCATGAATCCGTGAGTTAGCGAATAACTGCAAAAACCTCCGTTACGCCCCGATGCGCCGGCACCAGTTTCACGCTGTTCTACAAGTATTACTTCGCGCTCTGGATTTTGCTCCTTAGCTAAAAGAGCTGTCCACAGACCGGTATAGCCCGCGCCCACGATGCATAAATCAGTTGTGACATCACCGATCAGGGTTGGATGTGGCAGTGGTTCAAGTGGATCCTCATCGAGCCAATACAAAGCTGGCTGCATATGGGATAAATGTTTGAGAATGGAAGGGTCGATGGTTGCCATCGTGCTATCCGGCCTTGACCGGAATCACCCCTTCAATCACATCTCAGAGTTGGCCCGGGTCCTCCGGAACCTAACCCCACAACGCAGGTCTTCTTTTTCAAACCTGTGGTTCGCTATGGTTACAAGAGGGTACTTTACCGCGCTTTTTTACGATTGACGAGTTGCCCCGCTATAACAATGGCTAAAGCTAAGAAAAACATCGATGAACCGATGACGTTGGCCTGGGCTGGAATTCCACGGGCAGCGGCAACATAGACGAACTTAGGAAAAGTGATGAGCGTGCCAGAGTTGAAGTTAGTAATAATGAAATCATCAAAGGAGAGCGAGAATGCAAGCAGCGCAGCCCCTGCAATTCCAGGTGCAACTAAGGGAAGAGTTACTCGGCGAAAAGTCTCAAGCTCGTTGGCATAGAGATCCATTGCCGCTTGTTCTAGCCGTGGATCAAGACTTGCAATACGGGCTTTAACTGTGACGACGACAAAGGAGATACAAAACATCACATGAGCAATAACCGTTGGCCAAAATCCTGGATTAATTTTGAAAACCAGAAAAAGTGAAAGCAGTGATGCGCCTAGGACAATTTCAGGAGTTGCCATTGGTAAAAAGATCAGCAAATTAGAGCTTGAGCGCCCTTTGAATTGGTAGCGCCCGATCGCAAATGCGATCATGGTTCCAAGGATTGTCGAGAATGTTGTTGCAAGGAAACCGATCTTGATCGAATTTCCCAAAGCATCACAGATTTGTGGCGCACCGCAGGGATTTTGCCAGTTGCCTAATGTGAAGCCCTTCCAAATTAAATTGCTTTTTCCTGAATCGTTAAATGAAAATGCAAATGTATAAGCAACAGGAATAAAGAGATATGTGAAACCGAAGATCATGTAGATGCGCAGTAAGTTACGGCCAAACCAACGCGACAATCGTGCCTTAAATGGAATCGTTGGAATAGTTGCATCTTTAATCTTTGAACTCATACCAACTCCTCCGTGCCAGCTTTGCGGATATAGAGTGTTACAAGAATCAGAATTGCCGCCATCAAAGTAAAGGAGAGGGCGGCAGCCGTCGGATAGTCAACGATTTTAAAGTAGCGAGACTCGATGACATTGCCGATCATCTTGGTGTTAGGGCTACCAAGAATCGATGCATTGACGTAGTCACCGGCCGCTGGAATAAAGGTCAGCAAAGTTCCGGCAACGACTCCTGGCAAAGACAACGGCACGGTCACTCTGCGAAAAGTAGTTAAGCCATTGGCATATAAATCACCAGATGCCTCAATTGTTCGTGGATCAATGCGCTCCAGCGATGCATAGAGCGGCAGTGTCATAAATGGCAAGAAGTTATATGTCATACCCGCTACCACTGCCACTGATGTGGAAGTAATCGTTGTCTGCTGACCCATTAAGTGCAGAGATCGCAGTGTAGGAACGACAAAACCTTCTTCACCCAGAATCTGCTTCCAAGCGATGGTACGCAGCAGAAACGAAGTAAAGAACGGTGCAACGACCAAGACCAATAATATATTTTTAAACTTTCCAGATTTAAAGGCAATCGCATAAGCCAATGGATAAGCAATTGCCAAGGCAAATAATGTGGCCAATGTTGCATAGATAAATGAGCGTGCAAACTGTTCGCGATTATCTAGAAAGGCATTGACATAGTTACTAAAAGCAAGGGTTTGCTCGTATTGACCGGTATCTCCCCCGGCGATCGGCGTCTGTGTTGAAGTTTGCGCTAAATTAACAATCGGCAGGATAAAAAAAGTAAAGAGAAAAGCAAAACCTGGAAATAACAACAGGTAAGGAACACGTACCTTTGGCAAGGTGATGCTCATTACTCGTCGATCTCCTCGGGATTAACTTCGGTGCCGGCCTCAATATCTTCATCTCCACGAAGCCCAAAGGTAAAGTTTGGCTCCCACGAAATGATAACTTCCTCACCCTTGTTAAATGGTGGCACGCCATCATCGTTTTGCTCAAAGACCATCAACTCTTGGCCCCACGGCATAGCTACTACGTACTGTGTGCTTACGCCGATGTAAGAAACATCTTCGATACGTCCACCTGTTAATGAATTTCCGCGAACCGATGTGCCTGTACGCGAAATTCTAAATTTTTCAGGGCGTATTCCAGCATACAAAGAGTTATCGACTGCATGGCTGCGTGCCTTTGGCATAGATATCTTTTGACCAAACAAGTCAATAACTAAGTTATCGCCATCGTTGCCATCGATCTTGCCCTTAATTAAGTTGGACTGACCTAAGAAGTTAGCAACAAATGCCGTCTCTGGATCATCGTATAAATCAGCTGGTGAGCCCATTTGTTCAATCTTGCCCTCATTCATAACCGCGATCGTGTCGGCCATTGTCATGGCTTCTTCTTGATCGTGAGTTACATGGACGAAAGTTAAACCAACTTCGCGCTGAATCCATTTGAGTTCTATCTGCATCTGACGACGAAGCTTGAGATCCAGTGCGCCTAATGGTTCATCGAGAAGCAATAACGCCGGGCGATTAACAATTGCCCGAGCAAGTGCGATGCGCTGCTGCTGTCCGCCCGATAACTGCGTTGGTTTACGCTCTGCTAAATGTGGAAGCTCAACCAGGTTTAAAACCTTATCTACCTGCTCTTTTACATCTTTTATTCCACGGCGGCGCAGGCCAAATGCAATATTTTCAAAGATTGTTAAGTGCGGAAACAATGCATAGTTTTGAAAGACCGTATTGATAGGACGTTGATATGGACGAGTTGTCGTAATGTCAGTTTCACCTAAGTGAATACTTCCAACCGTAGGCTCCTCCAACCCAGCAACCATTCGAAGCGTTGTTGTCTTGCCGCAGCCCGATGGTCCAAGCAAAGCGAAGAAAGAGCCTTTAGGAATCGTTAACGTTAAATCATCTACGGCCTTGAAATCTCCGTAGGACTTTGTAATTCTAGTTAGACGTAAATCTCCACGTGCCTCAATTGGATCTATAGACACTAGTTGCCTTGTGCCTTTTGGAAGGCCTCTGCCCACTTGGTCTCTTCATCTGGTGTCAGTGAGCGGAATACCTGAAGTCGCGAAGCAGTTTTATCACTTGGGAAGATGTACTCACTTGTCGCTAACTCAGGTGCAATCTTTTCCATCTCAGCTTGTGCGCCCTTTACTGGGCACACATAGTTAACGTAAGCGGCAACTTCTGCCGCTACAGCAGGATCGTAGTAATAATTAATTAACTTCTCGCCATTGGCTTTACCGCTTGCCGATGCAGTCGATGGAATCATCAAGTTATCACCTGAGATAGTTCCGCCGGAATCAGGGATTGCAAAATCGAACTTACCTTCATTCTCACTGGAGAGAATAAACATGTCGCCGGACCAACCAATAACAGCCGTTGCATCACCTGATGTTAAATCTTCAGCGTATTCGTTGCCCTTAACTCCGCGGATCCAGCCATCAGAAATCTTCCCGGCCATGAAGTCAACAGCGTTCATAAATTGATCTTCGGTGACCTTAGTGATGTCAACTCCTTGGGCCATCAAAATAACACCGATGGTGTCGCGCATTTCAGTGAGAACAACAATCTTTCCCTTATTCTGCGGGGCAAATAACTGATCTAGCGTGTGGATTCCCTTTGGATTCTTTTCAACGTTCCAACCAAAGCCAGACATGATGCCCTGCCAGGTCAATGTCGATTCGCGGTTTGGATCATATGAAGGCGATTTCAATGAATCTAAAATATTTCCAGCGTTAGGAATATTGGCTAGATCAAACTTCTGTGAGTAACCAAGACGAATCCAACGCGCCGCCATCCAGTCAGTTGGAGTTACTACGTCATAGCCAATATCTTCGCCGAGCTTAAGTTGGGCTTGAACTTTTCCAAAGAACTCGTCGTTATCGTTGTAGTCCTCAAAATATTGGGCATCGATTCCAGTTTCTTTCGAAAACTTTTCAAGAGTTGGATATGTCTTAGTCTTGGCATCAAAATCTAAGTACAGCGGCCAGTTTCCCCAGCGCACAGTGTTATCACTTGAGGCGCTATCGCCACCTGAACCACCACATGCAGCAAGTAATCCCGCGGCACCTAATCCTCCTGCGCCAGCTAAAACTCCGCGGCGAGATATGCGAGCGCCAAGAATTGAACGCGCTTCTGGTGAGAGTGGGTTCTCTGTTGCCATTGTGGGTTGCTCCTTAGGTGAGATTAGTTCTGGCGCACATACTATGCCCCGAGATTAGTCATTACGTGCTTAATTCGTGTGTAATCTTCAAAACCATAGGCTGATAAATCCTTGCCATATCCCGAACGCTTGAATCCCCCGTGAGGCATCTCGGCAACAACTGGAATATGGGTATTGATCCAAACGCAACCAAAGTCAAAGGCCTTGGCCATTCGCATCGCACGTCCATGATCCTTAGTCCAGACACTTGACGCCAGGCCATAGTCGACACCATTTGCCTTAGAAACTGCATCTGCCTCATCGCTAAACTTCTGGACTGTAATAACTGGCCCGAAGATCTCACTTTGAATCATCTCGTCATCTTGCACCAACCCCGCTACAACTGTTGCAGGGAAGAAGAAGCCAGGGCGATCTAGAGCCTTTCCGCCTGTCATGACCGTGGCATGGGCCGGAAGGCGATCGAGGAAACCTGACACTCTGGCTAGTTGATTGGCGTTATTGACTGGCCCCAAGAAGACATCCTCATCCGGTGCACCTATTGCAATGGCCTTGGCCTGCTCGGTCAACAGAGCAACAAACTCCTCGTAGACCTCGGCCTGCACAATTACGCGGGTAGCTGCCGTGCAATCTTGTCCAGCGTTGAAGTATCCGGCGATTGCAATACCTTCGGCGGCCGCGGCTAGGTCGGCATCGGCAAAGACAACGACCGGCGCTTTTCCACCGAGCTCTAAGTGCACGCGCTTGAGCTGAGTTGCAGCCGATTGCGCCACTTGAATTCCAGCTCCGACAGATCCGGTGATTGAGACCATGTCGGGACGTTTGTGTTCAACAACGCTACGACCGGTTTCGCGCTCGCCACAGACAACGTTGAAAACTCCTGCAGGTAAGAACTCTGACATTACTTGTGCCATCCACACCGTTGATGCCGGTGTTGTATCACTTGGTTTTAACACCACGGTATTGCCTGCTGCAATTGCTGGCGCCCATTTCCACACGGCCATCATCATTGGATAGTTCCAAGGAGTTACTTGGCCAATCACTCCGACTGGCTCGCGTCGAATCATTGATGTCATTCCGGGCATATATTCACCGGCCGACTTGCCTTCTAAGTTTCGTGCAGCACCTGCAAAGAATCGAATCTGATCGACCATCGGTGGAACTTCTTCAGATGTTGTCAAAGAAATCGGTTTGCCTGTATTGCGACACTCAATCTCAATAACTTCAGCTTGGCGATCTTCAATTGCATCGGCGATTTTTAGGAGCGCACGTTGGCGCTGTGATGGCGTTGAATCACGCCATCCAGCGAATGCATTACTTGCTGCACTAAAGGCTGCATCAACATCTGCGGCATTTGACTTTGGTGCAGTCGCAAATGCGGCGCCTGTCGATGGATTAATAAGAGTTGTCGTTTCACCGGACTTGCTGTCTACGGCTTGGCCATTAATAAAATTCGTTAACTTTTCCATGGCATTGAGCCTACCAAGGGAGCTAAAAGCTCACTAGTCTGTCCGAACCTTTTCTGCCGCAGCTAGCTGGCCACATGCGCCATCGATTTCGCGTCCTCGAGTATCGCGAACCGTCACCGGCACTCCATATCCCTCCAGGATGCGAACGAACTCGGCCTCATCTTCTCGCCTAGATGCCGTCCATTTCGATCCAGGGGTAGGGTTAAGAGGAATCAAGTTAACGTGGGCGTTACGGTTTTTGAGTAGGCGGCCCAATAAATCTGAACGCCACGATTGATCATTGATATCGCGAATAAGGGCGTACTCAATCGAATATCGGCGGCCAGTTCGCTTCTCATAGGCATCAGCGGCAGCCAGAACCTCTTTAATTTTCCAGCGCGAGTTAATTGGTACCAACGAATCGCGAAGTTCATCATCTGGGGTGTGTAGGGAAACTGCCAACGTCACCGCAAGACCTTCCTCGGTTAATTTTTCGATTCCATTGACCAAGCCAACGGTTGAAACTGTCACTGAGCGCGCACTAATACCCAGTCCATCTGGTGCGGGATCGATGATGTTGTGAAGAGTGCGAACGACAGCGTTGTAATTGGCCAGCGGTTCGCCCATGCCCATAAAAACAATATTAGATAAGCGGACAGGTCCACCTGGAAGTTCGCCATTAGCGCACGCACGCGCTGCGGCAACGATCTGCTCGGTAATTTCACCTGCACTCAAATTACGCGTTAACCCTGCTTGTCCAGTTGCACAAAATGGGCAACCCATGCCACATCCGGCTTGTGAAGAGATACAAACTGTTACGCGATCGGTGTAGCGCATCAAAACACTCTCGACCAAAGTTCCATCGTGGAGCTTCCATAAATCTTTGCGAGTCATTCCGTCATCGCATGTTACAGATCGAACTAGCTCAATAAGCTTTGGAGTCAATTGGTCGGCAATAGTTTGGCGCAACTCGGCAGGTATATCGCTCCACGTCTGTGGATCATCTGCTAAATGTGAAAAATAATGTGTGGCAACTTGAGTGGCTCTAAATGCTGGCAGCCCTAACCCTTGTGCAACTTCGCGGCGCTCTTGCGGTGAGTAATCAGCCAAATGCTTAGGCACTTTCTTGCGCTGCACCGGCTCATCAAAGACTAAATTAACTTCAGGGATACTCATAACCACGCTTTCACAAGTTCAAGGGCTAACCACAACGCTGGCGCAGAAATCAATACCGAATCAAGTCGATCTAACATTCCACCGTGGCCGGGCAACAGTGATCCCATATCTTTTAGCGCTAAGTCACGCTTCATAGCGCTCTCAATCAGATCTCCACATGTTGCAGTAAAGACAATCATTAACCCAACAACTGCGCCGATCCACCAATGCATCGTCATAATGTATTTAAATGCAAGGACACCCCCGATTACGGTAAAGATGAGTGAGCCAATCAGGCCTTCCCAACTCTTTTTAGGGCTAATCGTCGGTACTAATGGATGCTTACCGACTAGAACACCGACGATGTATCCAAAAGTATCGTTGCAACCTACTAAGACAACGAAAGTCATCACACGCTCTAAGCCAGTACTTGGTCGGGCAAGAAGAATAAGAAAACCGCCCAGGAAAGGTAAGTAAAGGAGCGCAAAAACCGTTGCTGTAGCACTTGCAACAAAGCCTTCGGGGCCTTTGGTGAGTAGCTGAATAAGGAGAACGGGTAGTGCAATAGCTGTTGCAACAGCCAACCCTGCAACTCCACCGTTCCAAGTTGCATAAGAGAGTGCAAGTGAAGCAGTAACTAAGCCAACCTTAGACAAATAAATCTTACGAACGCTAAAGGCACGAACAATCTCGCGGATACCAAGTACAACAGCTATAGCAACAACGCAGGCGAAGATTTCACGGTGATAGGCAAGGGCAAACCAAATCAGTGCTATTAACGACAATGAGACAGCGATTGACGGTAAGAGCTTTCTTCCTGCACGTTTATTGATTGCATCATTAATCGAATGAATATCAGACATTTAAGTAAAACTCCTTAGATTTCTAGGAGTTCGGTCTCCTTATGCTTGAACATCTCATCGACTTTGGCAACATGATCAGAGGTAATTTTCTCAAGCTCTTTTTCACCACGTGCAACATCATCTTTGCCGACGTCGCCATCTTTTTCCATCTTTTCAATAGCCTCTTTTGCTGCGCGACGAATATTGCGCATTGAAATCTTGGAGTCTTCGGCCTTGCTCTTCACAACTTTGATGTATTCCTTGCGTCGCTCTTCGGTGAGCTGAGGAAAATTTATGCGGATGAGCGCGCCATCACTTGATGGGTTAACACCTAGATCTGAATCACGAATAGCTTTTTCAATGCTAGACATTGCGCCCTTATCAAATGGGGCGATCGTTGCCATGCGCGCCTCAGGAACTTGGATAGAGGCTAACTGTGAAAGGGCAGTGTATGTACCGTAGTAGTCCACCATGATCTTATTAAATAGTGATGGGTGGGCTCGACCAGTTCGAATTGAGGCAAAATCATCCTTTGCCACTTCTACGGCCTTGCTCATCTTGGTATCTGCATCCTTGAGAACGCTTGCTACATCTGACATGACTACTCCCCACACCCATGCACTGCTTTGGCAGGCTGCGGCAGATTCTATATTAAATAGAGTGATTCATATTACTCACTCAAAAAGCAGCGATTTATAGGGGTTTTTACAAATTGGCGCTGGCACTCACCTCCTGGCCTATCACGTGCAATGAGCAGGAGTAGTTTCACATTCATAGATGAGACGGAGAACTCTTTAGTGTTTCAAGTGCGTATACATGGACGTGGTGGTCAAGGTGTTGTAACTGCAGCAGAACTACTTGCTCAAGCCGCCTTTGATGAATCTAGATTCGCGCAAGCTTTTCCAAGTTTTGGATCCGAGCGAACCGGTGCACCAGTAGTTGCATTTGCACGTATTGCAGATACAGAGATTCGAGTGCGCGAACCCATCATGTCACCGGATGCGGTCATCATTCAGGATTCAACATTGCTCAAGCAAGTCGATGTTTTTTCTGGATTAAAAAAAGATGGTTTTGCATTAATTAACTCCACGCGAACATTTGATCAGTTGGGTATCGCCGATATCGCTGGAAGCAATCCACACTTTATTACGGTTCCAGCAACAGCTATGGCAATGCAGTACCTAGGTCGGCCTGTCCCTAATGCCGTCTTACTTGGCGCATTTGCTGCGTTGACAAAGTCGATTTCACTTCATTCGGTAACCGATGCCATCAATGAGAAATTTAAACCAAAGGTTGCTGCATCCAATGTTGCTGCGGCAACTGCTGCCTATGAATATGTTCTAGAAATGGTTGCTGCTCATGCTTAGACAAGTAGAAGGCTCAAAGGCCGTTGCCGACACTGTTGCCGCATGCCGGCCACAAGTAATCTGCGCTTATCCAATCTCTCCTCAAACCCATATCGTTGAGGGCTTAAGCCAACTAGTTAAAAATTCATCGTTGCTAGGCTGCGAATTCATAAATGTTGAATCAGAGTTTGCCGCTATGTCGGTAGCAATTGGCGCAAGTGCAACCGGTGCTCGTACATATACCGCAACTGCGAGTCAAGGACTGTTGTATATGGTTGAGGCGGTCTACAACGCATCAGGTTTAGGCCTACCTATTGTCATGACAGTAGCTAATCGAGCAATTGGCGCCCCGATTAATATTTGGAATGATCACAGTGACTCAATGTCCCAGCGTGATTCTGGCTGGATTCAGCTCTATGCCGAAACTAACCAAGAGGCGGCAGACTTGCATGTTCAGGCCTTCAAAATCGCTGAAGAGCTTTCTCTTCCCGTTATGGTCTGCATGGATGGCTTCATTCTTACCCACGCATACGAGCGTGTAGATGTACCCGATCAAGATCAGGTTGATCGCTATTTACCGCCGTTTACTCCTCGCCAGGTTTTAGATCCGACCGATCCATTATCGATCGGTGCAATGGTTGGGCCTGAAGCCTTTACTGAAGTTAAGTACATGAGCCACATGAAGAATCTGCAGGCATTGGATGTAATCGCTCAAGCCGGAGATGACTTCACCGCAATTTTTAATCGCGACTCCGGTGGACTGCTTCGTGGATATAAGTTGGCAGGGGCAGAGACCGTCATCATCGCTTTGGGTTCAGTGCTTGGAACGATTAAAGATGTAGTAGATGAGATGCGCGCTGATGGATTACCAATTGGAGTGCTTGGCATTATTGCTTTTAGGCCATTTCCATTTGAACTTCTTCGCAACATGCTATCTGGTGCAAAACGCGTCGTAGTCTTAGAGAAGGCTTTCCAACTTGGAATCGGTGGAATTGTTATTGAAAATGTTCGTACCAGCCTTCGAGGCACAACAACTAAAGACTTTAATGTAATCGCAGGTCTTGGCGGTCGCCCTATTACAAAAGCATCACTACGCAGCTATTTCGATAAAGCCCACTATGACAATGTCGCTGATCTTACATTCTTAGATTTAGATCAACAGTTAGCAGATCATGAAATTGCGCGAGAGGCTGGTAATTAAATTGTCTACTAATCCAGTTAAGTTCTATCAAGTCGGTAGTTTTGCAGTAGGAAATCGTTTGCTATCTGCCGAAGACCGCTCGATTCAATCAGATCCCGATCGCACTAATGCGCTGACTTCAGGCCATCGCGCCTGTCAAGGGTGCGGTGAGGCACTTGGCGCACGCTATGCCCTCGATGCTGCGATGCGTGCAAGTGGTGAAAAAATAATCGCCGTAAACGCAACTGGCTGCTTAGAAGTCTTTTCTACGCCTTATCCTGAATCATCGTGGCGAATCCCTTGGCTGCACTCACTATTTGGTAACGCACCTGCCGTTGCAACCGGCGTTGCTGCAGCCCTCAAAGCTCAAGGCCGCACAGATATTCGTGTCGTTGGCCAAGGTGGCGACGGAGCAACAGTTGATATTGGCTTCGGCGCCTTATCTGGAATGTTTGAACGAAATGATGACGTGCTCTATATCTGTTATGACAATGAGGCCTACATGAACACAGGTGTTCAGCGTTCAGGGGCAACTCCCCCAGCAGCGCGTACTGCAACCACTCAGGCCGTTGGAGAAAACCCTGGCAACGTCTTTGGTCAAGGAAAAAACTTACCCCGCATAGCTATGGCACATGAGATTCCATATGTTGCAACAGCAACTGTTGCAGATCTTCGCGACTTAGAGGCAAAAGTAACTAAGGCAATGTCATTTCGTGGAGCCCGCTATATTCACGTTCTTGTTCCTTGTCCGTTGGGTTGGGGAAGCCAATCATGTGACACGATAAAGATTGCACGACTTGCAACACAAAGTGGTCTTTTCCCAGTCTTTGAGGCCGAACATGGCGAAGTCGTTGCATCGACTCCGATTAGAAAACGCGAAAGCGTAGAAGAGTATTTGAAACTTCAAGTTCGATACTCGCACTTATTTTCACCATCTCGTCGCGATGATGTTATCGATCATTTGCAGGCGATAGCCGATAAGAATATTGCCCGCTACAACTTAATGAGCACAGAAAATGAGGGCCAATAATGGAAAAGCCATTTGCAATCACCCTTAACCTCAACTCCTCTTTAGCTAACCACACTGGTTCTTGGCGCGTTGAAAAACCTGAATATGTTCACCGCATGCCTCCCTGCAATAACGCTTGCCCAGCCGGGGAGAATATTCAAAACTGGTTATACATAGCCGAAGATGGCTCCTACGAAGCGGCTTGGCGCGCATTGATTGAAGAGAATCCATTTCCAGCAATCATGGGGCGAGTGTGTTATCACCCATGTCAAAGCGTTTGTAACCGCGCCGAATTAGATGAGGCCGTTGGTATTAACTCAGTTGAGCGATTCTTAGGCGATCACGCTATTGAAAAGGGATGGTCGATCCCTGGTCCAAGCGTTGAAAGCGGACTAAAGGTTCTAATCATTGGAGCAGGCCCGGCCGGATTATCGGCGGCATATCACTTGCGACGCTTGGGTCATGGCGTAACCGTGCGCGATGCAACGCATGCACCTGGCGGAATGATGCGTTATGGAATTCCAAAGTATCGCCTGCCGCGTGAAGTATTAGATGCAGAGATTGCCCGCGTCAAAGATATGGGTGTGGTCTTTGAGATGAATACACGTGTTGATGATGTTCACGAAGCACTCAACGAGGGATTTAATGCAGTGTTCTTGGCAATTGGCGCACAGCTCAGCAAGCGCGCATATATTCCGGCTAGTGAGGCCGCTCGGATTTTGGATGCAATTAAAGTTCTGCATGATGTTGAGGATGGAAATCAACCATTATTAGGGCGCAAAGTTGTTGTTTATGGTGGCGGTAATACCGCGATGGATGTTGCGCGTACAGCAAAACGTCTTGGCGCAGAAGAAGCCATCATCGTTTATCGTCGCACACGCGATAAGGCGCCGGCCAACGATGAAGAGATTACTGAAGCTCTAGAAGAAGGCATCTTAGTTAAATGGTTATCAACGGTTAAGCATGCCGGTGATAAGCACCTAGAGATTGAAAAAATGGCTCTCGATGAGAATGGTTTCCCTCAACCAACTGGAGAGTTTGAAACTTTAGAGGCCGACTCACTTATTTTGGCACTCGGGCAAGAAGTCGATTTCTCACTTCTAGGTAACAGCGCCGATTTAGATACTAAAGATGGCACCATGCCAGTTGATGCAACCATGATGACATCTCACCCAGGGATCTTTGCCGGTGGAGACATGATTCCAGCAGAGCGCACAGTGACAACCGGTGTTGGCCACGGTAAGAAAGCTGCACGCAATATCGATGCATGGCTAAGAAAGACAACGTATGAAAAAATTGAGAACAATGATCTTGTAACTTTCGATCAACTCAATACCTGGTACTACACCGATGCCCCACACGTTGTACGTGAGCGCTTAGAAGCAACACGTCGTGCAAAGGATTTCTCAGAAGTCGTTAAAGGTTTAGATGAGTCCAACGCGCTGTATGAAGCACGACGCTGTATGTCATGCGGTAACTGCTTTGAGTGCGATAACTGCTTTGGCGTCTGCCCTGATAATGCCATCATCAAGTTAGGTCCTGGCAATGGTTTTGAAATCAACTTGGACTACTGCAAGGGCTGTGGAATCTGTGTCAGTGAGTGTCCATCAAGTTCTATCGTGATGGTTCCCGATAAGTAAAACTACTTAGTTAACTAAGGTTCCAATCATTTCACCGCGTACTGCGCGAGCGATGTTTCCATTTTTCATTAAGTCAAAGACAACGATTGGCAGCGCATTTTCACGGCAGAGCGCAAAGGCTGCAGCATCGGCTACCGCTAATGACTTTGTTAGGACTTCGTTGTAACTAATCGTGTCGTACTTAGTTGCAGTTGGATCCTTTTTGGGATCGGCGCTATAAACACCATCGACACCGCTCTTTGCAAGCAGCAAAGCCTCAGCGCCGATTTCTAATGCGCGTTGAGCTGAAACCGTATCGGTGGTGAAGTACGGCATTCCAGCTCCTGCGCCAAAGATTACAACTCGACCTTTTTCTAGATGGCGAATCGCACGTAGTGGAACATAAGGTTCTGCAACTTGTCCCATAGTGATTGCAGTCTGTACGCGAGTTTGTACGCCCTCTTTTTCAAGAAAATCTTGTAGAGCTAAACAGTTCATTACGGTTCCGAGCATTCCCATGTAGTCAGCGCGCGCACGATCCATTCCACGCTGCTGCAGTTCGGCTCCTCGGAAGTAATTACCGCCACCGACAACGATGGCAACTTGTACGCCAGTTCTGGCTACATCGGCGATTTGTTTAGCGATATCTTGAACAACATCGGGATCAACACCGATGCCTTTTGCTCCACCAAAAACTTCACCAGAAAGTTTAAGGAGCACCCGCCGATACGTTCCTCGTGTACCGGGCATGAGTGCTCCTTATAACTAGTAGGTCTATGAGTAAATCTTAAGCGTTAACCCTTTAAAGCCTATTGACCCACGCGGAAGCGATGGAAAGCCTTAACGGCAGTTCCTGCCTCATCGAGAATCTGCTTAACGGTCTTCTTGGCATCTTTAGCAAAGGACTGCTCAATGAGTGAGACTTCCTTAACAAAGCCAGTCACGCGGCCTTCGACAATCTTTGAAAGGGAAGGTTCTGACTTACCCTCTTCAATTGCTGTCTCATGTGCAATGCGACGCTCATTCTCGATCAGATCTGCAGGCACATCTTCGCGATTAACGAACTGTGGAGCAAAAGCTGCGATGTGCTGGGCGATATCTTTTCCAACTTCGCCAGCATCTTTAGCTAACTGAACAAGTACGCCAACTTGTGGTGGCAAATCTGGACTTGTTCGGTGTAGATAGATTCCAACTGGTGAGTCTTTAAGAACGGCAATACGGCGAACTTCAATCTTCTCGCCCAACATTGCATTGGCCTCATCGATTACTGATTGAACAGTGTTTCCACTGGCCATAGTCGAAGCAAGGAATGCCTCAACTGAATCTGATTGAGCATTTTGTAGATGGGCAAGAAGCTCATCGGCAAGTGCAACAAATCGATCACCCTTGGCAACGAAATCTGTTTCGCAGTTCAGTTCTAGCATCACGCCGAGGTTGCCCTCGACCTTTGCTACAACTGCGCCATTTGATGTCAGACGTCCTTCGCGCTTGGTAACTCCCTTGAGTCCCTTAACGCGAATTAAATCAATAGCTTTGTCGTAATCGCCTTCTGCTTCATCGAGTGCTTTCTTGCAATCAAGCATTCCCGCAGCAGTTGCTTCGCGAAGTCTTTTTACATCGGCAGCTGTATATGCAGCCATAGTGACTATTCTCCTTCTACTGGTGTTGCAGCTTCAACTGGAACCTCGGAGACAGCGGCAACCTCAGGGGTTACAGCGATCTCTTTTTCCCAGTCAGCCATTGGCTCGCCGGCAGCAACTTCTGCTGGGGCATCAGACTTAGTCTCTTCCTTAACAGTTGCAGAGCGTGCGGCAAGGCCGGCCACGATTGCATCGGTGATAACGCGAGTAAGCAGACCGATTGAACGGATTGCATCATCGTTACCTGGAATCTTGTAATCAACTTCATCTGGATCACAGTTAGTATCCAAGATTGCAATAACTGGAATACCTAGCTTCTTAGCCTCTTGAACTGCTAAGTGCTCTTTCTTTGTATCAAC
>CAIXPV010000059.1 GCA_903921405.1 uncultured Actinomycetes bacterium | reverse complement strand
TTGTAACTGCCACGACAACCAATCATGGGGAAGTGCCACTGCGGCGACTCGAGCTGCATTAGCCGGCTCGTTATCTGCAAGCCATCGCAATTTAGTCGCTGTAAAGGATGCAACAAGCACTGAGCCAACTTTTCTGGCAACGTGAGAATCTCCGCCGAGTTCTTTATTTAAATCAAGGGCGGCCTGCGCCGAGCGCGTGTCATTCCATAACAGGGCAGGTCGAATAACATCGCCACTACTATCAAGTGTGACCATGCCGTGTTGTTGGCCCGCAATAGAAATCGCAGCAACATCATCTAGTCCGCCGGCTTGGGCTATTGCAGAGTCAAGGGCGTTTTTCCATAGCTGGGGTTCGACTTCTGTGCCTTCGGGGTGAACTTCGCGGCCTTCACGTATTAGCTGGCCAGTAGTGGCCTCGCGTATTACAACTTTTACAGATTGAGTTGACGAGTCCACGCCGGCGACGAGTTGTTGATTAGCCATGCCTGAAGGCTAGACTGTGCACGTCAGCGTTGACCATAGGTAGGGCGATTTGAAAGTTCGAGCCCTTCTTCATAAAACTTTTCTTAATGGAGTTAATAATGCGTATTGGTGTGCTAACTGGCGGGGGAGATTGCCCGGGATTAAATGCTGTCATTCGTGCAGTAGTCCGAAAAGGTGTCAAAGAGTACGGACATGAGTTCATTGGTTTTCGCGATGGCTGGAAAGGTCCACTTGAAGGTTTGACCATGCCGCTCACAATTGAAACTACCAGAGGCATCTTGCCTCGTGGAGGAACAATTCTTGGGTCATCCCGTACAAATCCATTTAAGATCGATGGTGGCGTCGAAAAGATCAAAGAGAATTTAGCCAAAGCTGGAATCGATGCGCTCATTGCCATCGGTGGCGAAGATACATTGGGCGTTGCAACCAAACTAGATTCACTTGGCGTCAAAGTTATTGGCGTTCCAAAGACTATTGATAATGACCTCAACAACACTGATTACACATTTGGCTTTGATACATCAGTTAATATCGCAGTTGAAGCAATTGATCGCCTGCACACAACGGCTGAATCACACCACAGAGCGCTCATCGTTGAAGTTATGGGACGTCATGCTGGCTGGATTGCTCTGCATGCCGGTCTAGCCGGTGGCGCAGCATGTATTTTAATTCCTGAACAAAAATTCTCAGTAGACAAAGTGTGCGAATGGGTTGAGTCTCGATTCAAGTCACATTACGCACCGATCATTGTTATTGCTGAAGGTGCGATTCCTCAAGATGGAGATATGGCTGTGAAGGATCAAACACTTGATGCCTTTGGCCATGTGAAGTTGGCTGGAATCGGAGACTGGTTAGCTGGACAGATTGAGGCCAAGACTGGCAAAGAGGCGCGAACATCGGTTCTTGGCCACATTCAACGCGGTGGAACTCCAACGGCCTTTGATCGAGTTCTTGCTACGCGCTTTGGTTTACAGGCAATTACCGCGGCTCATGAAGGTGACTGGGGAACCATGGTTGCCCTACATGGCACCGATATCGTCCGTGTTCCACTGGCATCGGCCACTGAAAAGCTCAAGTTAGTTCCCATTGAGCGATACAAGGAGGCCGAGATTTTCTTTGGTTAATCGCACTTCGCGGTCTCCACTGAACTCTCTACTCTTACCCTATGAACTCATCACTTGATTCTCTCTTCACGCCTGGATTAGTTGCCGCCCAACAGCCCAACTGGCCAGGTGGCCCTGAAGGTGCACCTATCAAAGCCGCGGTTGCCGAGTTGAAATCTTTTCCACCGCTTGTCTTTGCCGGTGAATGTGATGATCTTAAAAAACGTATCGCTCTTGCAGCTGATGGAAAAGCTTTTTGGTTACAAGGCGGAGATTGTGCAGAGACTTTTGCTGCTGCGACTGCAGATTCAATTCGCAATCGCATTAAGACTATTTTGCAGATGGCTGCAGTTTTGCAGTATTACTCATCACTTCCAGTTGTAAAAGTTGGACGTATGGCAGGCCAATTCGCTAAGCCACGCTCTAATGACATGGAGACTCGCGGAGATGTAACTCTTCCGGCCTACCGTGGAGATGCGGTCAATGATCTTGAGTTCACCGAGAGTTCTAGGACGCCTAATCCACAGCGCTTAGTTCGTGTCTACAACACATCGGCGGCAACGTTGAACTTAGTTCGTGCTTTCACCCAAGGTGGCTTTGCCGATCTTCGGCAAGTTCACGAATGGAACAAGGGATTCATCCGTGATTCTTCCGTAGGTGTTCGCTACGAACAGATGGCAAATGAAATCGGTCGCGCACTTGCCTTTATGCAATCTGCAGGTGTTGACCCAGAGTCATTTAAATCTGTTGATTTCTTCTCAAGTCATGAAGCTTTAATTCTGGAGTATGAAAAGGCGCTCACCCGTATCGATTCTCGAACAGGTACGCCATATGATGTTTCTGGACACTTTATTTGGATCGGTGAGCGAACTCGCCAACTAGATGGAGCACATATTGATTTCGCATCTAAGGTGCGCAATCCAATCGGCGTAAAGCTTGGACCCAAGTCAACTGTTGAAGATGCACTGGCCTTAATCGATAAGTTAGATCCAGATCGCGAACCAGGCCGCTTAACATTTATTACCCGTATGGGTGCAGGAAAGATTCGTGAAGCTCTGCCCGCACTCGTTGATGGCGTTACTAAATCTGGAGCTAAGGTCTTGTGGGTTTGTGATCCCATGCATGGCAACACATATGAAGCACCGACTGGTTATAAAACGCGCAGCTTTGACGATGTTATGGATGAGGTCAAGGGCTTCTTTGAGGTTCACAAAGCCCTTGGAACCCACCCAGGCGGCGTTCATATCGAACTCACGGGCGATGACGTCACTGAGTGCGTCGGCGGTGGCGAGAAGATTTCCCATGAGGACTTGGCCACGCGCTATGAGAGTGCCTGTGATCCACGCCTTAATCATGCTCAGTCATTAGAGCTGGCATTTTTAGTTGCCGAGATGTTGCGCGACCGCTAATTTAGTCACGTGCCACTTCTCGTAACCTCTATAAGGACACCAGTTGGCACTCTTAATTTATTGGCCGATGACCAGATACTTATTGGGGCTAATCTTTCGAATATTTCAGCCTTCAATGTAACTGCTGACGTCAAGAGCGTCAAAGTAATTCCAGTTATCTCAGATTTAATAAGCGATTACTTTGATGGCGACCTAACGGCCATTAATGCGATCAAAGTTCGCCAACCGGGAGCAACATTTTCTCAAGCTGCATGGAAGGCGATGCGAAAAGTTAGCGCCGGAAAAGTAATTTCTTATGCCGACTTAGCCGACAAAGCTGGTTCTCCCGCGGCAGTTCGTGCAGCAGGAAGTGCATGCGCCAATAATGCAATCATGTTAGTAGTCCCGTGCCATCGCATTGTTAAGACTGGTGGGGCGCTCGGTAACTATGCCTATGGCGTTGATAAAAAAGAGTGGCTACTAAGCCACGAGGGCTTTCTTTAAGATTTCAATGGCTTCGGTGCACTGCGCATCATCGAAATCCATATGAGTAACAAGGCGAGCATACTTTGGTCCAAGCGCGCTAATCCATAATCCATTATCACGGCAGCGTTTTGCAAGCTCTGCAGCAGTTATTGAAAGATGCGCTAAATCTAAGCCAACAATATTTGTCTGAACTGTTGCTGGGTCAATTAATGATGAATCAATAGTTGCTATTGCAGTGGCTAGTTCCTTAGCGCGACGATGATCATCGGATAGTCGCTCGATATTATTATCGAGAGCAAAGTGTCCGGCCGCTGCCAGAATTCCAACTTGTCGCATTCCAGCACCGTAACGTTTGCGCCAAATACGTGCCTTTGCTACGCGCTCCTTAGTAGAGATCATGATGGAACCTACGGGAGCGCCCAAGCCTTTTGAAAGACAGACACTGATCGTGTCAAAGTACTGTCCATACTCTAGAAATGAAACTCCACTTGCAATATGTGCGTTCCAAATTCGAGCGCCATCTAAATGAAGTTTTAAACCCATTGCATCTGCGCCTTTGCGAAGTGCTGCAATTTCACTGATTGGTTGCACAGTTCCGCCGCCGAAATTGTGCGTGTTCTCTACTGCAATAGCCGTAGTGGAGACTAAATATGGACCTGAATCTGGTCGAGCAATCTCAAGTGGATCTGCGGCTCTTAATAGTCCATGAACTGCGGGCCAGGTACGGGTTGTAATGCCACTAAAGACTGCAGCTGCGCCAAGTTCAGCACGAACAATATGCGAGTTAGTCTCGGCGATTAACTCTTCTCCCGGCGCAACTAACATTCGAATAGCTAACTGATTGGCCAGCGACCCGGTTGGGGCAAATACTGCCGCCTCCTTGCCAAACATTGCCGCCACGCGCTCTTCTAATGAGTTAACGGTTGGGTCATCACCATAAACATCATCGCCAACAGGTGCGTTTGCAATTGCTTGGCGCATTTCTTGAGATGGTTTAGTAACTGTGTCGGATCGAAGGTCAATTGCCATAGTGCAAGCCTACTTCTCTTCTTTCATGACAATCAAATACATCGCGCTCACAACCATCACGCCACCAATTGAGCTCTGGAGAGTGAGACTCTCTCCACCGAAAATAATCGCGAAAAGCGCTGCAAAAACAACTTCCATGGTCAGGATAACCGCCACTTTAGTAGCGCTCATATGTGCTTGCGACCAGGTTTGTACGATAAATGCAATAGCAGTTGCAAAGACTGCTGTGAATATAACAACCGACCAGACACCAAAATCTGGCGGAGGGGAGTAGCCGCCGGGTATAGATGCGATGCCTGAAAGTAGCGCACACATTGCTAACTGAACAACAGTCATTGCATAGGCATCGCGTCCAGAACTCCATTTGCTCAAGGCAATAATGTGCAATGCATAGAAGATTGCACTAATGAAAGTTAAGAGTTCGCCAAGGCCAACTGAAAACCCGTGGATGGAAAGTAGACCAAGGCCTATTGTGGCGATAGCGATACAAATCCAAGTAAATCTACTAACGCGTTGACGCAAGAGAATAGATGCAAAAAGTGGTGTTAAAACGATGTAGAGCCCAGTAACAAATCCAGTAATAGCAGCTCCCGTACGAGCTAAACCTAGAGTTTGGAAAATATAGCCAAAGCCAAGGAAAACTCCGGCAGCAAGGCTACGCAGTACAAGTGCTTTATTCATTAGCTTTAGACACTGAGGTCGGATCAGAATCATTGCAACAACGGCAACTAAGAATCGCGTAAATAGAAAGTTATTGACACTCTGTCGCTCTATTGCATCTTTCATGATGACAAATGCAAAGCCCCATGCCATCGAGACAGTCAGTAAGGCCCATGGAGCCATCTGAAGTCTCCACTGATGTTTTACGGTGCTCATTTCTTATCGCGCAGTTTTTTTAAAAGTGCAACCTCAATCGAGTGTTTTTCCTCCATGCCCGGTGTCTCTAACACTAAGGGCACGTTGGCAACTGCAGGGTGTGCTAATAATTCGGCAAAGGCATCGACTCCGATATGACCATCACCGATGTTTTGATGGCGATCTTTTAGCGCACCACAAACATCCATTGAGTCATTGGCATGAATTAACTTGAAGCGCTCGACACCTGCAATTTGGATGAGCAGATCAATTGTCTTGGTCATTCCACCCTTCACGGCAATATCGTGGCCTGCAGCAAATACATGGCAGGTGTCTAAACAGATTCCCACCTTTGGGTGGTACTCCAAGGCCTTTAAATAGTTTTCTAGATCATCGAGCTTCTTAACCAGTGATTGGCCTTGGCCAGCAGTTGGCTCCAACAACAAGAAGGGAGAGTCATCATCTAGCGCGTTGAGGATAGGCATCATGCCCTCGTGAATCTGCTTCCATGCTTGATCAACATGATTTACATCCACCGCCGAACCCGTATGAATTACTACGCCAAGGGCTCCAATATCTGTTGCCCGACCTAATGAGTATGAAGTCGAAGCAAGAGAGTTCACGTACGTGGCTTCAGTAGGTGAACCTAAGTTGATAAGGAATGGGGCATGCACATAGGTTTCAATATCTAAATCTGCCGCCTTAATTTTAAAGGCTTCATCTAAATCTGGTTTTGCTGCTGGCATCGCCCACATACGAGGACTTGATGCAAAGACTTGAATAACTTCTGCGCCTGTAGTTTGTGCATATTCAATAGATCGCTTGGCCATACCGCCAGTAGTTGGAGTGTGAGCACCGATTCGTGGCTTGGCTGCAGGCATTGGCCTACCCTACGGTAATTGTGACCGTACTGCCACGTTTGACTTTGCTTCCGACCTTTGGCGAAATATTCGTGACTTTCTTAAGCGTTTTAGATCCCAATTTCTTAACTACTACTTTTAACTCTAAGTCCTTTAATGCGCGCACTGCCTTTATCTCTTCAATTGAAAAGATATTTGGTATGTAGACATATTGGGAGCCTTTTGAAACAACAAGAGTGATCGTAGAGCCCTTTGGAATTGAAGCATTACCTGCAGGAGTCTGAGACACTACGGCACCTGTTAGAACTTTCTCGTCAAATGAATAAGTAGTTTCGAGGTTAAATCCTGCATCGGTAAGTTCATTAAGTGCTTGTTCACCACTCTTGCCAATGTAGGAAGCAGTAGCAACAACTTCCACGCCTTTACTGACCACTAAATTTACTATTGCATCACGTTTAACTTGAAGTCCGGCATCGGGGGATGATGAGATAACAAAGCCCTTAGGAATTTCACTATTGAATGCTTCGGCGACATTTCCTACGGTTAATGGAAACTTAAGAATCGCACTAGTTGCCGCCTCAGGAGTCAGCCCCTTAAGTGTTGGAATGATGTAGCGCTCTGGCCCTTTTGAAATAATCAAAGTAACGCTGGCACCACTATCTATTCGTCCACCACCTGGAGGAATAGATTCGATAATCGTCCCCTTGGCAATATCCTCATCAAAGCGTTTTTCAACAATGAGATTAGTTATTCCAAGTGGATTAAATACCGATACTGCTTCGTTATAACTTCCGCCAACAGTTGATGGCACGACAATTCGAGAACCAGGGCCAACAAGTGTGTACCAGCCAGCGATTCCAAGGGCGATAGCCAGCACCGCTGCAACCTTGCGATTGCGGCGCACTCGCTTACTGGACTTGCGCTTCTTTTCAGCAGTTCGCTTGAGAGATTTTGTATCTTCAACGACTTCGGCAGTTTCCTCAATCACTTCTTCGACTTTCCTCTTTACTTTGCCCCGCGGTTTTTCACGAATGGGCTCCACTGGCAGATCCAAGTCGAGCTTTAACTGATTCTTCTTCGGGTCTAATTCGATAGATATGGCTTCAAGTGCGGCCAAGAAATCTCCGGCATTACGTGGGCGCTTATCGGGATCTCGATTGGTGGCGCGTGCAATCAAAGCATCGAGGGCTTCGGGAACCTCTTTGCGTTTAGATCGTAAAGATGGAATCTCTTGATTAACATGCATATAGGCGATTTGAATCGGGGAGTCCCCAATAAAGGGTTTTTCACCGGTGAGCATTTCAAAGGCAACAATGCCAACGGCATAGACATCACTTCTGGCATCGGCTATTCCACGTTGAACTTGCTCGGGTGATAAATAAGAGACCGACCCCAAAATAACACTTGACTCAGCAGTCATCGTTGAGCCGATTAGCTCACCACGAGCTAGGCCGAAATCTGCAATTTTAATACGCCCCTCTTTTGAAATCAGAATATTTTCAGGTTTAACATCGCGGTGCACAATACCCAAGGCATGTGCAGCAGCAAGCGCGCTTAAAATCGGAGTTAAGTAATTTATTGCATCTTTTATCTCAAAGCGTCCACGTTCGTTGAGATACTCCCGCAATGTGTGACCTTCGATTAGCTCCATAACTAGGAATACAGCCGGAACTCCATTTTGGTTCCATCCTTGGTCTTGTACTGCAACAATATTTGGATGTGAGAGCGCAGCAGCTGCTTTAGCTTCACGAATGAAACGACTAACAAAGGCATCATCGGCAGCAAGATGGGGGTGCATTATTTTTACTGCAACTTTTCGGTCAAGTCGGGTATCGATAGCCTCATAAATTGAAGCCATACCGCCGTTAGCGATCTGACGAATCAATTGATAACGGTTATCAATGATTTCTCCCGATAGATCAGACATACAATAGATTTTACGGCTTATTGCCTCACGAACTTTGAATGTGTTGTGCGTTTTCGCGTGTCTTATCTCGCAGAAAATGGATTTCTTGGTCTACCTGCCACTGATGCATGAAGACTTCGATTTCTTGACCATCGCGGGCCAACACACGTTGCAGGCCAATCTCTGGCTCAATATCGAGCCAATATGTAGTTGCCCCGCTATCTCGAACTATTTGTTGCCCAGCGCCTACTCCTTCAATAATCAATATATTGCTTGGTTGAATTCTTTGAACTCCATCAAAGCTCATTGTTGTCCAGTTATATACTTCAATATCAAAAGTTTCACCAAGGCTAAAGCGCTTAAGAATGCTACCCATTCTTAACGTTAAATCCTTACTTAGCGGATTATTCCAACCGTTATACAGATCATCCATATGGATAACTGCAACAGATTGATTAACCGAATAAATATTCAGAAATTTCTCAGCCAAGGTGGTTTTACCTGCCCCAGCGGGTCCATCAATTGCTATAACTGTCATTCCAGCGCTTCCATCCAACTAGAGCAATTGCAGTAAATGCGGCATATAGCACCGCAGTAAACCAGTATCCCAAGATTGCATATTCAATGGTTCCTGCAGCATCAACGATGAGCCATAGAACCCAAGACTCAACTTTCTCGTAGACCATTAAAATTTGTGCAACGAGACTTCCAATTAATAAGAATGCATCTGACCACGTTGCCGCTGCTCCAATGTGAGACAACACTGGCGTCAGGGCTATGACCGATACAAAAGTTCCAATTGCCCAATAGATACGTATGCGATTGGAAAGGGCTCCAGGAACTGCGCCAGTCGGTGCCCAGCCGCGCCAACCCCAGATAGCAGCGATGATAAATACGATTTGTAGAGCCGCACTTGCGAAGAGGTCGACTTGATAAAAGAAGACCATGTACAGAGCGCTGCTTAAGGCCCACCACGGCCAGGTAATTCGTTTTCCTGTGGTGCCCAGCCATACTCCAATAAATGATGTTATAGCGGCGATTAACTCTAGATATGAGACTTCATAACCCCAAGCAGTAAAAGCAATGGATGACATCGATAGTCCTTTCCACGTCCGCATTATCGGACGGGTCAATCGGTCGGTTTGAATCTCAAACCCTCTCAGCCTTAAGCGGCTCCCGTACTTCCTAGAGTAGCGTTATCTCGTGCAAAAGTATGGATATCTGGCGATGATTGTTTTTACTGTCGTTGGCTCCTTTTGGTTAGAAGTTTTCTTAAAGGTTGGCGTTCTTAAGCAGGTCAAACGTGTTGCCTTATCAATTGCCCCCGTAGCCTTTCTCTTTATCGCATGGGATAAATTTGCAATTGCTCACGGCCATTGGTTTTTCGACAGAGATCAAATTCTTGGAGTTTATGGCCCTTGGTGTGTCCCACTTGAAGAGTATTTATTCTTTATCGTTGTTCCGATTGCAGCGCTAATGACGATAGAAGCAGTTCGTAAGACTAAGAAACACTGGCATATATGAGCTATACACAGTTAGCTCTAGTGGCTGTTGCTATTGCAGTCATCTTTGATCTTTATCTCTTCAAGACTGAGCTACTCAAAGGCAAGATATTCTGGACTTCATACTCGATTATTCTGGGCTTTCAACTAGTCACTAACTGGTGGCTAACTTCTCGAAACATTGTTATGTATAGCCCAGATGCGATTATTGGCTTGCGTATTGCATCTGCACCAATCGAAGATTTGCTCTTTGGTTTTGCTTTAGTGCTTGGGGTTTTAGTTAATTGGATACGGTTAGACGCTTCACATAAGCGGTGATAAATACATTTAGCCTGCGAACGGTTGAGGTCTTTGCACGTGCATTAAAAATGTCATAACCAATTTTTTCAACTTCATCAACAATCCCGCAGTACAGCTCACTTGCTGCTTCAATACATGGTCGGCTACTTGGTTCAAGTAATAAGATTCCAGGAGCTGCTTCACGCTGTAATTGACGCACTCGAGCGATTTGGAACTTCAACGCAGCGATAATTTCAGGCGTTAGAACTCGAGCCTCTAGCATGTCGCGACTAACACCAAATTGAGCAAGCTCTTGGATAGGCAGGTAGATCCGCCCGCGCTCAAGATCTTCGCCAACATCGCGAATAAAGTTAGCTAACTGGAATGCTATGCCCAGTTTCTTTGCACATTCAAAGGCACCATCATCTAGAAAACCTAATACGGGGACCATTTCAAGACCGATTACTGCTGCAGATCCATAGACATATTCAAGTAAGTCTTCATATGTTTGGTACTCCTGAACCGTTAGGTCCATAGTCATTGAGTGCAAAAATGCTTCAAAGTGCTCGTAGGGAATATTAAAATGGCTGACTGTGTCAATCAAAGCCCGACCGACGGCATCATCACTTGAACCCGTTTTCAGATTATCAAGAATCTTATTTCCCCACGTAGCTAATGCGATTTCTTTTTCTGCAATAGTCAACGTTGATTCAAGATCATCAACGATCTCATCTGCATAGCGGGCAAAACCATAAAGTGCATGCACGTACTTACGTTTAGATTTAGGTAGGAGCAATGTTGCCAAGAAGTACGTTTTGCCGTGCAGAGAATTTAATCTTTTGCACTCTGCATACGATTCTTCCAGTTGATCCATCTACTTGACCGGACCAACAATGCGTTCTGCAGCTAATCGACCAGAGATTAAAACCATTGGAACTCCAACTCCAGGTTGGGTTCCAGATCCGGTAAAGACAACGTTTTCAATTCCTGCTGCCATATTACGTGGTCTAAATGGACCAGTCTGGAAAAAAGTATGCGCACTAGCAAAGGGTGCGCCGCGCTCCATTCCCTGTGCTTGCCAATCTAGGGGAGTAGTAAGAACTTCCGTTTCAATTGCATCACCAAAGCCGGTGTAGCCACGCTTTTCTAAAGTTTCAATCATGTGATCACGGTATGGCTGCGCCTGCTTGGTCCAATCAATATCTGCATCCAAGTTAGGTGTTGGAAAGAGTATGTAATAGGACTGCTTTCCGGCAGGAGCCAGCGTTGGATCATCGAGAGTTGGAATAGTCACTAGGACGCTGGGATCACTCATTAGTTTCTTCTGAGTAATCAGCTCGTCAAAGACACCATCCCACGACTTTCCAAAGTGAATATTGTGGTGTGCGGCAAAGTCAAACTTCTTAGATGAACCAACTAGCAGCGTTACGCACGATGGTGAGTAATTTAATCGCTTCACAGACAGTGGTGTTTTACCCAGCAAATCACGCCAAGCCACCGGCAAATCGGGATTAAGAATTACCGCATCGCATTCAACTCGCTGACCATCTTCGGTAAGAACGGCTTTAGCGCGACCGTTGCTTATTTCAATCTTGGAAACTGTGGTGTTGTACTTAAACTCAACGCCGTGTTTTTGTGCTGCAGCGGCTAGGGCACGAGGCACCGCATGCATGCCACCCTTAGGAAAGAAAACGCCATTAACTGAATCCATATATGCGATGACGGCATATATTGCTAAAGCTTGCTGTGGGCTAACACCTGCATACATCGCTTGGAATGAATAGACCTTCTGCAGTCGAGGGTCCTTCATAAATTGATTTACTTTTGGCGATAAGCGACGGAATCCACCTATTGCTATCAAGCGCGCAAGGTTAGGCGTTAATAGATTGAATGGGCTATCAATATTTCTATCGATAAAATCATTCATTTCATATTTGTAAAGCTTGGTAACGAAATCCACGTATTTGCGATAGCCGGCGGCCTCAGCAGAACTCACCTTAGCCGCGATTTCAGCCTCCATCTGATGAGTATCTGCGTGTACATCAATCTGTGAACCATCGTCATAGTAAGCGCGGTACAAAGGGGATACCGGCATAAGTTCTAGCCAGTCATTCATATCTTCACCTACGCAGCTAAATGCATCTTGAATAAGTGATGGCATTGTTAAGACTGTTGGTCCGGTATCAAATGAGTAACCCTGGTGATTGAGTAATCCATTACGTCCACCTGGAACTGGTTCACGTTCAATGACAGTGACTTTTCGTCCTGCACCAGCCAATCTAAGTGCAGCGCTGAGACCACCAAGGCCGGCACCGACAATGACAACATGGTCAGTAGGACCCTTTACGCGTGCAACCATTTATGCATTCCGTTTAGTTGCAATATTAGCTAACTCTGCAAGCACGTCTCTGCCCTGTTCGCTGATCTCTGGACGTTCAATATTGCTTAACGACTCATCGGTTAACGTATCAATCATTGCTTCAAGGGCGTCCTTGGCCCCGGAAGAAACGATCATCTCCTGCAAAATGCTCACACCGGTTTCATCTAAATCTTGAGCACCAAAGTATGTGCGACTTATCTGTCGCATGGCCTCAGTTGAACGTGCATCGGTAAGTGCAATAAGGACTGTGCGCTTACCTTCACGCAAGTCATCTCCTGCAGGCTTTCCAGTCAAACTTGGATCTCCGAAAACCCCCAGCAAGTCATCACGATATTGAAAAGCTTCGCCAAGCGGTAGTCCGTATGCAGATAAAGCCGACATCAGCGCAGGTGAATGTTTTTGTGACAGTGCCGCACCAATATGTAATGGGCGCTCAATTGTGTACTTGCCAGATTTATAGCGCGCAATCTTCATCGAGCGTTCTAAATCTGTGTTCTTCTGAGTCTGTTCATGAATATCTAGAAACTGACCAGCCATTAACTCAACGCGCATTTCATCATTGAATGGCTGTACATCGCGCAACTGTTGTTGGGAAATACCGGACTCACTTAACATTTGATTTGACCAGACAAGAGCAAGGTCTCCCAATAGGACTGCTGCAGCTAGACCATAAGCTGGGGCAAAACCTTCAAGTTCATCTTGTACATGCATTGATTCAAAGTGGCGGTGAATCGATGGTTTGCCACGGCGGGTGTCAGATCCATCCATGAGATCGTCATGAATTAATGCACATGCCTGGAGTAGTTCCAAGCTAGCTATTGCTTTGATATCTGGTGCAGATAATTCTTCACCGGCGCTAACGAAACCGCTATATGCAAACAAAGGGCGCAAACGCTTACCGCTATCTAGGACAAATGATGTCAGGGCTTGCGATACTGGCTTCAAATCACCTGATATCGCATCTAGATAGCGCCCCTGCTGCGTTAAGAAACTCCCAAGTTCGATATCAACGGCATCGCGAATCTCTTGCAACTCGCTCTTGGCTAATGAACTCACGCCTTAACGGTACCCTCACTCAGTGGTAGTCCGCACTTCGTATTCGTTAGAGTTTTTTCCGCCAAAAGATGGCGAGGGAGAAGCTCGCTTATGGGATGCCCTCGAAAACCTTCAGAGCATCAATCCAACCTTTGTTTCGGTGACTTACGGAGCAGGTGGGTCGACTCGAAACAGAACAATTGGTGTCACTGAAGAGGTGACGCACAGAACAAAAATCCCGACGGTTGCACACTTAACCTGCGTAGGTTCGAGTCGCCAGGAGCTCATCTCAATTCTGCACATGTACAAGGCCGCTGGTATCAAGGGAATTTTGGCGCTTCGGGGAGATCCAGTTGGTGGACCCCGTGCACCGTGGACGCCCACATCAGATGGATTCACACATGCCGATGAACTTGTTCAGCTTATTCACGAATTTGGTGGCTTTGATATTGGCGTCGCTGCATTTCCTGATGGGCACCCAGGTTCTGATGGAGATTCGAAAAAAGATATCGATGTGCTGCTTCGAAAAGAGTTTCTTGGCGCTCAATTTGCCACAACTCAGTTTTTCTTTGAAGTTTCACAGTACGTAAAACTTGTCGATGCCCTGGCTGCCCGGGGATCAACAATGCCGATAATCCCTGGAATTCTTCCGATTACAAATGTTAAGCAGCTGCAGCGAATGGCAGAACTGGGAGGAACTCCAATTCCACCACAGGTAGCAAAGAGTTTTGGGGCAGTTGAACACGATCCACGTGCGGTCCACCAGTTAGGGATCGAACTCGCTAGCCAATTGTGCGAGGATTTATTGAGCGCTGGCGCACCAAGCCTGCACTTCTATACTATGAATAGTCCAACGGCCACCCTAGAGATTTATGGAAACCTCAACAGTGCTGACTAAAGAAGAGTTTTATGCAAAGTGGAGCTCGCTACATGGCGATGCCGCAGTCTCTGGCGTTGTCGCGGGTTGGTTAAAGATTTCTTATCGCTTTGGCCTAGTCGCAACTCTGCTAAGAATCTCTCCAAATGTATTGACCCTTCTTGGACTGCTAAGTGCAGCAATGACTGCACTGACTGCCACCACGTGGTGGGCAGTTATATTTCTAGTCTTTTCACTCTTCTGCGATGGTATCGATGGCAGTGTTGCAATTTTTCAAAAGCGTGACAGCGCTTGGGGTGCAACACTTGATTCAGTCGTTGATCGCATCAGCGAGGCGTTCTGGCTATATGCGCTGTATGCAGTTGGCGTACCTGCATGGCTCTCGATATCGCTATGGAGCATCTCAGCTTTTCAAGAGTACGCACGCGCAAAGTTAGTTTCACTGGGTGTTTCAGATATAGGAATAGTGACTCCAGCAGAGCGTCCCATGCGAGCTAGCTTTATCTTCGCCATTTTAATTTTGGCTCTACTTAATTTTCCAGGTGTACTTGCAGTATCGGTTATTTACTTGATCGTTCAGATCGTTAGTTTCTTAATGGTTGTTCGGTACGCGCGCTTCCAACTGCGTTAGCAACGATTTCTCCACTCATTCCAACTAATGGCAATCCACCTCCAGGATGGGCAGAACCACCAACACAGTAAAGATTCTTAATCGGTGATCGATTTTTAGCGCGCATGAAGGCTGCCCGTGCACCATTACTAGAAGTTCCATAAATCGAGCCCCCAGGTGCGTTCACTGCAGACTCTAAATCAGCTGGCGTTCTAAAAGAGAAAGATTCCAGGCGTGTGCGAATTGGAATGCCGTGTTCCTCAATCTGATCGATAATCGAATTAGCGTAGGTGCGGTTGAACTCTTGATTACTCCAATCAAAGCCATTCACGCCATGGTGCGGCGCATTGACTAAAATAGACCAACTTTCAAGAGTCATATCTTTAGTCATGGCATCATCTTTAGGGGCACAGATATAGATCGTCGGTTTTTCAACGGGGGTTTTGCTAGAAAAGATTGAGTTAAATTCAGCATCGTAATCATCTGGAAAAAGCACAGTGTGATGAGAAAGTGGTTCAGATTCATCTTTGCGAACTCCGAGCAACACAGAGAAGCCGGCAATAGATGGATCTGCTTTACTCAAGTTTCCTCGAACTTTGCGTAGTTTTGTTGTGTTGCCTTTGATTAAGGCGTTATAAGTAATCGATGCATCGGCATTAGTGACAACGGCATCGGCAGCAATAAAACTGCCATCAGCAAGTTGGATACCGGTAGCACGCCCTTTTTCGGTAGTTATTTCAACCACGCGTGAGTTAAAGTGAAAATCAACTCCGACATCAACGCAGCGCTGATGAACTAATGTTGCAAGAGTTCCAAGGCCGCCTTTAATGTGCCAGGCCCCAAAACTCTCTTCAACAAAGGCGATGGTTGCTAATACTGCGGGGGCCTTACGGGGATCTGAGCCGCTATATGTTGCATAACGATCAAGAATAAAACGCAGATGTTGGTCAGGTAAAAACTCATCGGCAAGTTTTCTCAAACTCTTCCAGGGGGCGATCGTAAGTATGTCCTTGAGAAAACTAGCGCGTTTTAGTAGTGAGAGTGGTGAACGCAGCTCTGACTCAACAAATGGTTCGCGCGAAACATCCCACATTTTCTCAGCCCTGCGCATCAGTGCATCCCATTGGCTAGCTACATCATCGCCATAAGAACTTCTTATCGCATTTAACGTATGAAAACGTGACAAGTTAGCAAACTTTACGTTGGTCCCATCACTGAATCGATAGTCAAAGGATGGATCAACAGGGGTAATTTCGCACAGAAGTCCTAAAGGTTTTCCAGTTCGAATGAAGAAATCTTTGTATACGGCTGGCAATGTCAGAAGCGAGGGACCAGTATCAAAGGCTGACTTACCGATCCATTCGGTACGTAGTTTGCCGCCATATGTATCGCTGGCTTCGTAAAGAGTTACATCATGGCCTGTGCGCGCAAGTCGACCGGCAGCGGTCATTCCACCCATTCCCGCACCGATTACGATGATTTTCATACCGTGCGACCCTTCCACTGAATAGTTCCGCGCATTAACCATGAATACACAATGAGATAAATCAGCACGATAGATGAAATTGGATGTAAGAGCGAATCAATGATTCGCCCCTTACTGCGAAGTGCACTCAACATGCGCGTTAGAACGACTAAGAAGTAAGCAATCCATCCCCACGATGTACCAGTTATCGCCACAACAATGGGGGCGATTCCAGTAAGAAAGAGAAATGCAATTGCAACGATCGAGCCAACGATTGAGCCAAAGGCACGGTTGAGAGATTTTCCATAGCCGCTCTCTATTTGACTCCATGACGAGTACATGCGACAGGTAGCAACAGAGGATCCATTAAGAACGATGCCGTGGGCTTTAGATCTAATGAGATTTCGTGCTAAAAACACATCATCTAAGACATCGGCTCGTACCGATTCGTATCCGCCTGCAACTAAGAGTGCGCTTTTGCGAACAATAAAAAACTGTCCATTTGCAACGGCCATCGATGGATGTGAAGAGTTCTTGGCGATAGAGAGTACAAGTGTCGACATCCATGACCACTGCAAGAGCGGCTGAATCAAACGTTCGGCAAGAGATTGAGTCAACTGGCGTGGGTAAGGGGAGACAAAATCTAGCCCTAAACTCTTCAAGGAGATTACTGAACGGCTGATTGCATCTGGCGTTATGCGGACATCGGCATCGATAGAGACAATGAATTCACCATTGGATGCCTCAAGAAGTTGATGTAATGCCCATGTCTTGCCTATCCATCCGCTGGGCAGTGGTGCGCCCTTGATAACGCTAAAGCCGGTTAGCCCTACTAGCTCGCTTTCAAGCAGCGACAAGGTTTCGTCGTCAGAGTTATCATCTAAGAAAATGAACTCAGCTCTTTGCAAATGACTCTGTGCCTTCAGGCAGGCTACTAAGTCATGAATATTTGCTGCTTCATTTCGAACTGGGATTATGACGCTTATGAACTCCTGAATTGTTGCGCTGGTTTTAGGCTCAATAATTGTTAGAAAATTGATAATTGAGATGAGCGTTATTAGTAATACCGGAATAAATATCAGTAGAAACATATAGCTTTAAGGCCGACCTAACCATCTGGCAAAGAAGTAGGGCATTGTTATTGCACCGAAGATGGCCCCAGCAAAGAGCGCGATTCCTGGTCGATGAAAGAAGAATAGATTTCCAACTACACCAGAAAATAAAGTCCATGCAATAAAAATATCTACCGCTGAAAAGGATGCACCTACCTTGCGGCGATCACGTGGCAGCATCAAGTGCAATAGGGCGATCAATCCCATGCCGGTCAATAACCAGCCAAATGTATTTGAAAGCGGAATCTCCGGTTGGAAAGGTACATGAGCGCCACCGACTTTCCACGTCCATCGTCCTGAAGCAACCATCAATGGATCAAGAAAAAGATCCCATGCCGCCATGGCAATGCCGCCATATAGAAAGACCCAATTACCTGCAATACGCCTCGCGATAACTAGTACTGGATGAGCAATCATGATCCACGCAAAGGGAACGACCAGAGGAACCGAAAATAATTGAAAGCCAAGATCAGGTGAATATGAGTATTCGCCAAATGGCCATGAGGTAGCTACGCCAATGTTTTCAATTAAGAGTGCATAAAAAAATGTGAAACCTAAATATGTAAAGGCATATCTAGATCCATAGGCCAAAGCTGCGTGAAGGAGCATCGCACCTGCACCCCAGTAAACAACTGTGATTGTGACTAAACGTAACGCCTCACCGTCAACTAACGGATACGCAATCTGAAGTGAAATCGCAATCGCCAAAACCACTGTAAGCGCTGCATTCATCGCTGGAGATACTCTGCCTCGTCGATTGCGACGAGGTGAGTAGTGGCGGATCGACATAGATGTAAGTCTGCCCTATGTCAGGGCTTAGTCATTCAATGAGCCACGCAGATCTCGTACGGCAAAACGTGCAAAAAGCTCCTCTGAGTACCACTTGTAAATGACAGTTGCGGCAATTGCCTGGGCATGGGCTTGGGCACCATAAGCGAAACTGCGCAGCGCTGCGGGGGATTCCCAGATTGAAAAAGTTCCTTGAAGGCCTATTGGCGCTTCACCGATTCCAATAGCGGTAATTAATCCAGGGGCTGCCTTTAGCGATGCAGTTACAGGCGGAACTGCACGCCAAAATCTAAAGTTCTGTAACCAAACAATTCGTGCCCGTGTAATGGCAATTACCTGCCCATCCCAGTTCTTAACCGTTGGACTGAAGGGTTCTTGCTTAGACCACTTGCCATGTGATGAAATCGGTTCAATAACTGCGCGAAATTCGTTGAGGCTGTTCTTGCGCCACTGCCTGATCACAAATGAGTTATCAAAAGCTTCGACATCATTAACCTGGGCGATTAATCCCCACCGAAGTACATTGGCATCGGATGGAGTAAAAGTTTCACCTTTACCAGTACCGAGTGATTTAAAGAAGCCAACGTTGGAAGAAGAACGCAAAACAAATCGGTCCATTGCCATCGCAACAAGTGCAAATGGAATTGTGCTCGGCTTAATCTTCCAAAAATATGCAACTATCATTTAGAACCAGCGAATCATGCCAATGATTCCAGCAGCAGCATAAAAGAACTGCAGGAAGAGAATTCCCTTATGTTTACCCAAGAATGCCCAAATACCAATAAGGGCAGATGATGCGAGTAAAAGCGAAAAACCAATGAACTCCGCGCCGATATTGGCTGCAACAAGAAGTGAATAAACAATCGCCGTTACAACACCAAGCCATTCAAAGATCTTTGATTTCATTAACCTAGTGTCTCATACAGGTATATGCCATACTTTTAACTATGAAAGTGAATTTGCAACCTTAATTCCATGAAAATCACCCTAAACTTTTGGCGAAAACGAAAGAAGCCTTTACTTTCAACTTCTGAACTTGAACTCCTGCGCACTGAAAACAAGGAAGCAAGAAAAGGCGCAATGAGTCCATTTGGTTTAAGCGGGGGAGCAGATTCTTCAACTAAAGCACTAGGGGTTGGCTATACAGTCAGTGGACCGGCGGCAATTATTGGGACACCGTTGTCAGAAGGGAATCATCCTTAATCCAGTGCGGAATATCTGCCTCTGCTGCATCCTATTTCTTCTCAATTAAATCCCACTTATTTCCGTATTTGTCTAGGAATACAACAACTTGGCCATATGTCTCTTGGCGAGGGGATTCGATAAATTCAATGCCCAAATCATTCACGTAATGTGAAATTGCCAGATCATATTCATCGACAACGATGGCGATCATCCCAAGGGTATTCATACTTAGTCGCCAACGATCATCGGAGTTGCGCCAGTGACTCGCAGTAATTCTTCAAAAGTTGTTGGATATACAGAGTGAGGGTGACCAGCTGCCGCCCAAGCGACTTCGTGTTCATCAAGGGCAACATCTATCACGATAATTTCTGGCGGGTTAACCCAACCAACAGGGCTCACGCCACCAATGGAAAAGCCTGAAGCGATCTTCACAAAGTCAGCATCGGCGCGATGTAGCTTCTCAACACCTAGGTTTTTGGCAACTAATTCGGTATCAACTCGATGACGCCCACTTGTGATTACTAGCAAGGGATTGCCGCTAGGAAGTTTAAAGACGATTGATGATGCAACTTGGCCAACTTCGATACCAAGAGCATTTGCAGCATCAAGGGCGGTACGGGCAGAGTCAGAGAGAATCGTTACTTCGCCAGAACAGCCCAGATCTTTAAGCAGGGAAGTTACGCGAATAACTGAAGGGTTAGTTAAAACTTCCTCCACTATTTAGGCAACGCGGTTTTCTAGTTTGAGAGCTGACATAAATGCATCGACAACTTCTTGCTTGCTCCAAGGTTTTGGTGCCTGCGTAATAAAGAAGTCTTTCAGTGCAATCTCAGCAAGCTCATCGATATCGGCTTCAACAAAGCCTAAGGATGAAAGAACTGGGAATTGAAGCTCGGCAAGAATCTTACGAACAGCATTGACGCAGCGAGAGCCATCGTGTGTGCCATCTTGAGGTACACCCATCGCATCGGCAACGCGCTCCATCTTTTCAGGGACGATCTTTGCTTCGCGGGTAAGAGTTTCAACCAATACCAAACCAATGGTGAGGCCATGTGGAACATGCTTGAGTCCACCGATTGCTTGTCCTAATGAGTGCTCTGCTGTGCAGTCTGAAATATTCATTGTGAGTCCAGCCATCATGCTGCCTGATGCCATGCCTGCACGGGCTGCTTTGTTATCTCCATCTTTGAAAGCTGCGACAAGTGCCGGCGTCATAATGCGAACTGCTTCATAGCCGATTGCATCTCCGATAGGAGTGGAGCACTTAGCAATGATTCCTGCGATAGCTTGCGCTAATGCATCGATTCCGGTGTTAGCCGTCATTGATGGAGGCATTGAGTAAGTAAGTACTGGATCAACTAGGGCTACTTGGGCACGCAGGTTTCCATTAGCGATTCCAGCTTTACGGCCAGCCTCTGGATCAGAGATCACGGAACCACCAGATACTTCTGAACCTGTTCCTGCAGATGTTGGAAGTGCAATCAATGCAAGCGTTGGTGCTGGATATACAGGCGGCTTTGATTGGAACTCGCCGAATGTGCAGTTGAGTTGTGCGCATAGTCGAGCGGCTTTAGCCGTATCTATGACTGAACCTCCGCCGAGGGCTACAACAACATCAGAGCCTGCGGCTTTAAGGGCTGCAATTGCATCGTCAACCATTTGTATCGTTGGCTCACCGGCTGGCTTTTCAAAAAGCGTTACTGAAATGCCCGATGCGTTATTCATGAGATCAATTAATTGCTTGGCCGCTGGATTAAACTTTTCAATATCTTTATCAACCATTAAGAAGACTTTGCTTGTACCAAGTTCAGCCACGACTGCCGGCAGAGTTTGCGCCACACCTTCACCAAAACGAACTTTTACTGGAAGATGATTGTTGAAGGCAGTGATGTTGTCCACGGTAGCTCCCTGATTAAGTGTTATTAGTTAGATTCTATAGTGATAAAGGCGATTTAGAATAGCGGGCAAGAATCATATGAAGCGCAATCCCAATGGCCATTCCCCAAATCAAGTCGATGGCTACAGTGCTAATCGCTGTAACTACTAAAACGCTGGCTTCGCTCTTCGTTGTTCGAAGAGATTCCATGATCGAGACCGGATTGAGAATTCGATAACTTGTGCCAAGCAGTAATCCTGCGATAACGGCAGTTGGAATTTGGCTGACTAATGGCGCTGCGATTATTGCGATAAAGAGCAGAACTAGTGCGTGAAATACCGAGGCTAGGCGACTCTTTGCGTGTGAGCGCACATTGACACTTGTCCGCGCGATTGCACCTGTTGCCGGCATGCCTCCGAAAACCGATGCAGCAACCGTAGCGATCCCTTGTCCAAAGAGCTCGCGGTTGGGTTCAAAGTGAATTTTCTCGTGGGCCATGCCGTCGGCAACTCGGGCAGAGAGTAGGGATTCAACGGCGGCAAGCAGTGCAATCCACAGCGCTGGAACTAATAGTGATGTGAGGTTAGTAAATTCGATCTTTTGCAATGAACCCAGGCTTCGGGGAATAGTTCCAATCGTTGCGATATCAATTGAGAAGACCTTAGTAATAAGTGTGACAATAAAAAGTGCCACAAAGCTGGCGGGAATATGAAGTTTTAACCCAAGCCTTTTAGTGATTACTGGATAAGAGAACTTAATAAATAAAGTCATAGCAACTATAAATAAACTTGAAAAGTTAAGGCCGAGACCTAGGGCATCAATAAGCGTATTCCAGGCAACGATGTAACTCTTCTCGCCTTCGCCTTTTGCGATTCCTAGTGCCAGAGGGATTTGCTGCAATGAAATGATAAATGCGATTCCGACAGTAAAACCTTCAACGACTGTCCACGGCACACGATTGATGACTGCACCCAATTTGAAAATCGCCATCAAAACAACCATGACGCCAGCCATTATTCCAAGAGCTGGAATTGCCGATACTCCAAACTGCTGAACAACTGGAATTAAAATAACTGTCATGGCCCCTGTTGGACCACTAACTTGATATTTCGATCCACCAAAAAGAGCTGCCAAAAGCCCTGCAATAATCGCTGTCGTTAAACCGGCTGCAGCAGACATTCCGCTAGTGATGCCAAAGCCAATTGCAAGGGGAAGTGCGACGATTGCCACCGTTAAGCCAGCAATCAGATCTGTCATCAAATCTTTGCGAGAAGTTGAAAATTCATTTCGATGAGGCCAGAAGGAGAAGAACATAGTTGAGTGTAAGGCCCTAACATGTAGTTACTCCGTTATGGTTGGGCCACTATGACAGTTGATATTGTTCACATTGCTACCCGCGCTCGAAATGGTTTATGGGCGAGTTTTTTCTTTATGGGCGTTGTATCAATGGCCTGGGTTGCACGGATTCCTGAGATTCGTGATGCAAATGGCCTCAATAACGGCCAGCTAGGCCTAATTTTGATTGCCAGCACCATAGGCGCAATCGTCGGAGCGCAATCAGCTGGGCGCTTGGTCCACACTTTTGGAACCAAACCGGTCATCAGTTATGCAATCGTCATCATGCCCATTGGTTTAATCCTTATGGGGCTCTCTACATCACCAGTCACACTCATTATTGGTTTATTTGTTATGGGCCTTGGTTATTCATCAGTCGATATTTCATCAAATACGCAAGCAGTGGTTATTGAAAAGCATTTAGGTCGCAGATACATGTCTTCATTTCATGCACTGTGGAGTACCGGTGCATTTGTAACGACGGTTATAGGCGGTGCTATCTCTAAACATGTTTCGCCTCGGGATAACTTAGTAGGAGTAGGAATAGTTGGTTTCTGTTTATTTATTCCATCGGTGATGGCGCTGCTTCCACCGCACTTAGATGATCACGATGGTGGAGACGAAGAGACGCAGGCCAAAATTCCTTTTATCGGTAAGAGTGTCTTGCCACTGTGGGGTATGGGTATTGGACTTCTGGGAGGTCTGATTGCAGAAGGTGCAGCAAGTGATTGGGGCGCCATCTTGCTGCGCGATGATATGGGATTTGGTAAAGGGGTTAACGCAACTGCCTTTGCAACTTTTTCTTTAGCGATGATAACTGCACGTTTCTTAGGTGATCGAGCACTTGACTACTTCGGAGCTCGGAAGACTGTTTTGCTAGGCGGCTATTTAGGTGGGCTGGGTTGGGGCTTAGGTCTTGCGATAGGAATACCGCTCGCGCATTCACATCCGCTGGTCGCCTTAATAATTGTTAATGCTGGCTTTGCATGTGCTGGCCTTGGAATCGGGCCAATGTTTCCTGCCTATATTTTGGCAGCATCGCAAGTTCCAGGCGTTGCATCATCGGTTGCAATTGCGCGTGTAGGAGTAATTGGCTTAGCAGGATACTTTATTGGGCCATCGGTGACTGGTGCACTTGCACAAGTAACGTCGCTTCCAATTGCTATGACTTATCCAGTCTTAATGTTGTTGCTAGCTGGCTATCAGTCACACATCATAAAAAAATAAAACCCCCACAGAGTTAATCTGCAGGGGTTTTATTAATTAACTATTAGAGGCTAAAGAATGCACCTGTAATGCTTGGACCAAAATCAGCACCTGCGCCAACTAGGGCGAAGATGATTAATGCTGCACCGGCAAGAGCTAAATCTTTGAAGAAACCGATAGTTTCATTCTGCTTTGCAGTTGCATCAGTCTCTTTCCAGAATGCGTGCATCAAGAAAGCCGTTGGGATCAAGAAGATAGCGATAAGCAGTGCGCCTAGATCTGCATAGACACCAAACACGATATATAGGCCGCCTACAAGGATCATCAGACCCGAAACGATGACACCGAGTTTTGCAGCTGGAACT
>CAIXPV010000058.1 GCA_903921405.1 uncultured Actinomycetes bacterium | reverse complement strand
ATGGCAGCTGATAGATAGACCAGTTGTGTGCCAGCTCCCTCATGGAACTTATAGACGGCAAAGGTCAATATCGCGAATAGGCCTGAGCCAGCCCACAGGGTTATTGCTGCAGCATGGCGGCTAAGGCCTTTGCGCATCAGGCGGTGTGACAGATGATCTTTTCCACCAGTAAAGGGAGAGATGCCTCTATAGATTCGAGACGTCACTGCAACCGTTGTATCCAAGATTGGGACTGCTAAAAGAATTGGCATCAGGGCTAATGATTTCCAACTGGGATCAATACCGGGATTCACGCGGATCGTAAGTACCGAGATAACTACACCTAAGAAAAGTGCGCCGGCATCGCCCATATAAATCTTGGCGGGGGATCTATTCCACATCAGAAAACCTAACGTTGCACCTGCGGTAACTATTGCGAGCGCACTGACTGATTCTTGTCCGCGATCGTATGCAATAAAGAAGATTCCAAGTGTTACAACAGCGACGGTGCCAGCTGCGCCGCCATCTAAGTTATCAAAGAAGTTAATGGAGTTGCAGATTCCTACAATCCAGAACACTGTTAACGCCTCGCTGAGAATGCTCTGGCCAAAGGCAGCGCCGACTGAACCGGTGTTGATTAAAATTAGAGCCGCAGCAACAGCGACAAGTGTTTGAAAAACTAATCGAGGTAATGCCGGTAGGCCTCGCAGATCATCAACTAAACCCATGAAGCCTAAAACGATTGCAGGTATCAGAACGTAACTTGCAAGTGGAAAGTTGATGGTTGTGAAATCCGATTGAATAACTCCAGCATATGTAAGCGCGGTGACTGTAATTGCAATGGAGACTCCGCCTAAATATGGGACGGGCTCTTTTTGTGTTTTGCGCTCAAGGTTTGGTTTATCCATAGCGCCAATGCGAATAGCCAGAGCTCTGACGGGCCATGTGAGAAGCCCGGTAAGTGCGAAGGCCATTAATCCCAGAAGTGCGAACTGGCTGGCGCTAAAACTCATGGTGCGAGTATATGTAAGCAGGCACGAATGATTGCCCTAAAACTGTGGCGTTCTGGGTCAGAGGTGAGTTACCCCAGTGGGTTGTGGATTGGGTGGGCCTAATGTCAGTGCCGGCTTTTAGTTTTGGGTATAGGGAATTGAAATCCATAGGGTGGATCATGGAATCACTCTTCAGATTAACAAGGGATAGGGGCGATCATGGTAAGAAAAGGTCAGGTGGTTTCAGCGCGAACGGCCGCTGCTGTCTCCAAGGCTGCTCTTCGGGCATCTGAGTATTTAGGTTTAAAGCAGAAAGAGTTTGCCCAAATCGTTGGGGTAAGTCCAACTAAGGTTTCACATTTATGGGCCGCCGACTATCAATTGAACTCATCGATTAAAAGTGAGAGGGAGAACTCCATTCTCTTTATCCGTTTGTTTAAATCTCTCGATGCAGTTCTTAGTGACAAAGAGGCTGCCAGGGTCTGGCTGCGCGGAGAGAACACGGCTTTGGGTGATTCTCCATTTAATCTGATCCAAAGCATCGAAGGGTTGGTCCATGTCGTTAACTACCTGGAAAGCCAACAGCGCCAGATGGATCAATAACTCATCTCGCAGCATCGTGGCGCCTATGAGTTTCACCTACGCCTGAGGGTGCCTGTATTTTGTACAATTTCTTATTAATTTAGTACAATTCACATATGTCCGAATTATCAATATCCGATGCCCGTGCCGAGTTGGCCAATGCCATCACTAGAGCTAAGAAAAAACCGGTCACCATTGTTCGCCACGGTAAACCAGTCGCTGTTCTGATTACGCCATCGCTCTATGAAAAGTTCGTTGAATCCATGGAGGAGCTAGAAGATATCGCCGATTTTGATGCTGCGGCTAGTGATGGCGATCCATCGATTCCTTGGGAGCAAGCCAAAAAGGATCTTGGCTTGCTTTGAGCACCTATGTAATTCATATTAAGAAGAAGGCTTTAAAGCAGTTGGCATCGATCGCCAAGAAAGATCGGATGCGCATAATTGGAGTAATCGAACTACTGGGCGAAAATCCTCTGCCACCTAAAGCTTTGAAGTTGACGGGCCGCGATGGATATCGCATCCGAGTCGGGGATTATCGGATTATCTACACTTTCAATAGCAAGCAGTTACGTATTGCGGTCATTAAAATCGGCTCGCGAAAAGATGTCTACGAAATAGTTGATTAGCGACTAAATTGTGCCCATGAGAACTGCACCCACAACCTTCCGCTTAACCCTTGTAACGCTATTGGCGATTGCGCTGTCGGCCTTTGCCCTGCCATCTATTAGTTCGGCAGCTGCCCCCGATGTAGTCAAGCTGGTGATTCACTACCAGCGCCCTGCCGGAGATTACACAGGATGGAACTTATGGTTATGGAGAAACT
>CAIXPV010000057.1 GCA_903921405.1 uncultured Actinomycetes bacterium | reverse complement strand
TGATTCGCCCAATTCCTTCAACGATATCGGCATCGCTTGTGGCATATGAAAAACGTAAGTAACCAGAGGGGCCAAAGGCTTCACCCGGTACAGCGGCAACTTCAACTTCATCTAACAACAGCGTTGCTAGTTCAGCCGATGTAGTTGGAGTTTTCCCACGGATTGTCTTTCCAAGCACGCCTTTTACTGATGGATAAACATAGAAAGCACCTTGGGGTGTTGGGCAGACAAATCCAGGAATCTCATTGAGCAGATCAACTATTAACTTACGTCGACGGTTAAATGCTTCACCCATTGCATGAACCGCAGCTAAATCTCCACTGACTGCTGCAATTGCTGCACGTTGTGAAACATTTGAAACATTTGACGTTAAGTGAGACTGCAAGTTAGTCGCTGCTTTAATGACATCTTTAGGTCCAATCATCCAACCAACTCGCCAACCCGTCATGGCATAAGTCTTAGCAACACCGTTCACAATAATGCACGTGTCTGCCAATGCCGGAACCACAACTGGCATGCTTGGTGCCGTTGCACCGTCATATAGCAAGTGTTCGTAAATTTCATCTGAGATAATCCAAATATTATTCTTTACTGCCCATTCACCGATTGCTTTAACTTGCTCTAATGAATACACAGAGCCTGTTGGATTAGATGGCGAACAAAATAAAAGCGCTTTAGTTTTCGGTGTACGGGCAGCTTCAAGCTGTTCAACACTTACTAAATAGTTTTGCGACTCATCGGCAAAAACTTCAACAGTTGTTCCGCCAGCTAATTTGATGCACTCTGGATACGTTGTCCAATAAGGTGACGGTAGTAAAACCTCATCACCATCATCAATGATTGTTGCAAAGGCTTGGTACACGGCCTGCTTGCCACCATTTGTAACTAAAACTTGATCAGCGGTGATTTCATACTGTGAATCACGCTTTGTCTTGGCAACAATTGCATCACGAAGATCGGGAAGCCCTGGTGTTGGTGTGTAGCGGTGGTTTGCCATAACGCGCGTTGCCGCAGCCGCTGCTTCAACGATGTAGTCAGGTGTTGGAAAGTCTGGCTCACCCGCACCGAATCCAATAACCGGTCGCCCCGCCGCCTTCAAGGCCTTGGCCTTGCCATCAACGGCCAATGTGGCAGATTCTGCAATCGCAGCGATTCGGGATGAGATTCGAGGGTTCATGGGGTAAGTCTGCCGTATTCCAGGAGCGAGTTAGACCTGAGGCCCCCCTTGCCCCTACACTTCAACGCTCACGAGGGTTTGCTTTTCCCTATGGTTTTGTCATGCCTTCGTGCGAAGGGCAGTAGCTCAATTGGCTAGAGTTGCCGTCTCCAAAGCGGCCGGTTGGGGGTTCGAGTCCCTCCTGCCCTGCAAGTTGTACAGGTTATAAACGATGAATGGAAAGGATTGACGATGACAGAGTCAACTGAACAAGTATCCGAGAAGCTCGGACTATTTGCGCGCGTCGGCCTTTTCTACCGCCAAGTTGTAAACGAACTCACCAAAGTTGTATGGCCAACCAGAACACAGTTGACCACATATACCTCCGTGGTTTTAGTTTTCGTAACTTTCATCATCGCCGTAGTTTCATTGCTCGATCTTGTACTTACCAAGATCGTCTTCTGGGTATTTGGATAAGGAAGAGAGTCAATGACTGAAGAACAAGATATTTCGACTTCGAAGCCTGATGCTTTTGAGGCAGCACTTGCCGCATCGGCAACTGAGCTTTCATCCCCAGTCGAAGAAGTTGCAGAAGTTGTAACTTCTACCGAACCAGAGCTTGCGCTCGCATCTGATGAAGATGGTGACATCGAATCCGATGAGAACGATCCAAATGCAGAGTTTCGCCGCACTCTTCGCACAGCACTTGGTGATTGGTATGTAGTCCACTCTTATGCTGGCTATGAAAAGAAAGTTAAGGGCAACCTTCAAACTCGTATTCAATCTTTAAATATGGAGGATTACATCTTCCAGATT